>NZ_JAIGQA010000089.1:0-30514 GCF_019733245.1 Streptomyces sp. WAC04114 | reverse complement strand
CGCCCGCCGAGGGGCGAGCCGTCCCCGGCCTCTACCACCATCCCGTCCCGGAGCCCGACCCCGTACGCGTCGAAGAGGTGAGCAACCGGATCAAGCGTTGGGCGGAGGACGAGGTCCAGCTCTATCCCGAGGAGTGGGAGGGGCAGTTCGACGGCTTCTCCGTCGGGCGCTACATGGTCGGTTGCCACCCCGACGCCCCGACGGTCGACCACCTGATGCTGGCCACACGGCTGATGGTCGCGGAGAACGCGCTGGACGACTGCTACTGCGAGGACCACGGCGGCTCGCCCGTCGGCCTCGGCGGGCGCATCCTCCTCGCGCACACCGCGCTCGACCATCTCCACACCACCGCGGAGTACGCGCCGGCGTGGCAGGAGTCGCTCACCTCGGACGCCCCGCGCCGGGCCTACCACAGTGCCATGGACTACTTCGTCCGCGCGGCCACGCCCTCCCAGGCCGACCGCTACCGGCACGACATGGCCCGGCTGCACATGGGTTACCTCGCCGAGGCCGCCTGGGCGGAGACCGATCACATGCCGGAGGTGTGGGAGTACCTGGCGATGCGCCAGTTCAACAACTTCCGCCCCTGCCCCACGATCACCGACACCGTCGGCGGCTACGAACTGCCCGCGGACCTGCACGCCCAGCCGGACATGCAGCGGGTCATCGCCCTCGCGGGCAACGCCACCACCATCGTCAACGACCTCTACTCGTACACCAAGGAACTCAACAGCCCGGGCCGACACCTGAACCTGCCGGTGGTGATCGCGGAATGCGAGCAACTCTGCGAGCGCGACGCCTACTTGAAGGCCGTCGAGGTCCACAACGAACTCATGCACGCCTTCGAGGCAGCCGCCGCGGACCTCGCCGCGGCCTGCCCCCTGCCCCCCGTGCTGCGCTTCCTCAGAGGCGTGGCCGCCTGGGTCGACGGCAACCACGACTGGCACCGCACCAACACCTTCCGCTACAGCCTGCCCGACTTCTGGTAGAGAACGGATATTTCTGTGACCACTGAAACGACCGCCCCCGTCACCGCGAAGATCCCGGCCCCGGCGACGCCGTACCAGGGGGACATCGCCCGCTACTGGAACAACGAGGCGCGACCGGTGAACCTGCGCCTCGGTGACGTGGACGGGCTCTACCACCACCACTACGGCATCGGTGCCGTGGACCACGCCGCGCTCGGCGACCCGGCGCACAGTGAGTACGAGAAGAAGCTCATCGCGGAACTGCACCGCCTCGAGTCGGCACAGGCGGAGACCCTCTTGGACCACCTCGGCGCCATCGGGCCCGACGACACCCTCGTCGACGCCGGCTGCGGCCGCGGCGGGTCCATGGTCATGGCCCACCGCCGGTTCGGCTGCAAGGTCGAGGGCGTCACGTTGTCCGCCACCCAGGCCGACTTCGGCAACCGGCGCGCGCGAGAACTGCGCATCGAGGACCACGTCCGCTCCCGCGTGTGCAACATGCTCGACACGCCCTTCGAGAAGGGCAGCGTCGCGGCGTCGTGGAACAACGAGTCGAGCATGTACGTCGACCTCCACGACCTGTTCGCCGAGCACTCCCGCTTCCTGAGGGTGGGTGGCCGGTACGTGACGATCACCGGCTGCTGGAACCCCCGCTACGGCCAGCCGTCGAAGTGGGTCTCCCAGATCAACGCCCACTTCGAGTGCAACATCCACTCCCGCCGTGAGTATCTGCGCGCCATGGCCGACAACCGGCTCGTGCCGCAGACCATCGTCGACCTCACCCCGGACACGCTGCCCTACTGGGAGCTTCGGGCCACGTCCTCGCTGGTCACCGGGATCGAGGAGGCGTTCATCGAGTCCTACCGGGACGGCTCCTTCCAGTACGTCCTGATCGCGGCCGACCGCGTATAGGCCGGCCACCGCGAGGCCGGGGCCCGCACCGACGGCCCCGGCCCCGCGCCGCCCGGGCGTGGCCGGGCGTGGCCGGGCGACATGGTGAAAAGGCTTTGAGCGAGACCGCGACCCGCTGCTACGTTCGCGGTGGACCGTGAAATCGTCGTATGGAGGTGAGCCCCCGTGAACACAGTTATCCGTGGGTGCTCCCTCAACCCGTCACGGTCCGGCGGCTGACGTTCGGTGTCGCCAGGAGCGCCTGAGAACGAGGCACTCCTGGAAGGAGACTCCGATGAACACAAAGCCCTTCACCTCTGGCCTGGGCGAGAACGCCGTGCTGATCACGCGCGTCGCGGACAGGCAATGGCACGCACTGGACGACGACCTGGTGGTCGGCCGCGGGCATGCCCAACACCGGCCCGACGGCCGCTTGTTCGTCACCATCGACGCCTGGCACGACGCCGCCTTCGACCGGCTCGCCGAGGCGATGACGGCGGAACTGCCGGCCCCGCTCTACACGGTGGTCGACGCAGCTGACGTCGAGCTGACCGCGGGCTGGATGCGGGCCGGTTTCGCGATCCGGCGCCGCGAGTGGGAGTACGTCGTACCGACCGACCCACGGGTCACAGGCCTCGCCGACGTCCTGCCACCACCGGGCGTGACGATCGTGCCCGCCGGTCAGGCGGAGGAGAGTCAGCTGCGGGCGGTGGACCGCGCGATCCGTGACGAAGTCGAGGCGACCGTCGGGTGGCAGTCGATGCCCGCGGAGGTGCTTCCACGCCCGGAAGGCGACACCATCGTCGACCCGTCGAAGTACGCGGTGGCCGCGGCACCGGACCGCTACCTGGGGTTGATCCGGGTGGTGAGGGTGAAACGGCCGCGCATCGGGCTGGTCGCGGTCCGGGCCGGCGAGCAGCGCCGCGGCATCGCGCGGGCGCTGCTCGCCCACGCACTGGGGACCCTGCACCACTCCGGGGCCACCGCGGCCTGGGCGGAAGTCCACGAGTCCAATCAGGCGGCCTCGACGCTGTTCGAGGGCATCGGCGCCCGGCCGATGAGCAGCAACCTGGAGCTGGTGCGATGACGAGGAACAAGAACGTCATCGAAGTCGAGGGCAAGGTCGTCGAGTGCCTGCGCAGCGCCATGTTCACCGTGGAGCTCGAAAACGGTCACCAGGTGCTCGCGCACATCAGCGGGAAGATCCGCAAGAACTACATCAAGATCATGCTGGAGGACCGGGTGCTGGTGGAGCTGCCGCCGTACGACCTGACGCGCGGCCGGATCGTGTTCCGGTACCGCAACTAGCGGCGGCCGGCACCGTCCGCGGTCGCTGATCCAGTGGTCCCGGTCACGGCTTTCCCGTGACCGGGACCCAGGCGACGGCTCGCACGCGACGACGGTGCGGGCAGCGCGGACGCGGACTGGTTGTGAACCGGGCGTGCAACTCGGTGGCGAGGAGGGTGGACACCGTGGTGGTCAGGGCGTTGGCCACCATCCAGGGCACCCATGCGGCGAGGGGCGGCGCCACTTCTTCACGCCGATCAGGCCTACAGGACGCTCGACCATGCCGGGGGCCCCGGTCCGGCCACCGTTCCGGCCTGGCTGTTCACCCTTGAGGGCTACGACGATCCCCTCAACCGGGCCGCGGTCAGCCCGTCCAGGCTTCCCGCGTCACCGATCGAGCCGCTCGGCCAGGACGTGCCCACCGACGTACCGGCACCACTGGGTGGCCTGACGGAGACAGCGCAGGACGGCCGGTCCCTCACCGTGGTGGCCACCCACGGTTCCTGCGACGACGGCCCGGCCGTGACGGTGCTCGAAACGAGCGGCAGCGTGGTGTTGTCCGCATCCACGACCGGCTCCGACGATGGTCCGTGCACCAGCGAACTGCGCGGCAAGAAGGTGCCGGTGAAGCTGGACCGGCCCCTCGGCGAGCGCATCGTCCTGGACGCGTTCACGGGCCGCCCGGTGCCCTACGGCGAGTGGCCCGGGACGGCGCAGAGCTGAGGCACGTGAGAACTACGGCGAGGAGGCACCTCATACCGGCGCCGGTCCCCGGCGGGCAGACCTTGCCGCAGCCGCGCCGGATCAGAGCATCTGGCGGCCGGCCAGGGCCCCGCCGGGGTCGTCGGCGAGCATGACGTCGGCGGTGATGCGCTTGCCGACCGGCTCACGGTGGATGGCGAAGCCGACGCAGATGGCGGCCACGATCTCCAGGCCGTGCTGGCCGATCCGGCTGGGGTCGGGAGCGAGGATCGTCGGCAGGGTGGTGCTGCTGTCCCACACGCTGATGCGCGCGGCGCCGTCGGCGATCTCGAGAGTGAGCAGGCAGGGGCCGGGGGCGTACTTGCGGGCGTTGGTGACCAGCTCGCTGACCACGAGCTGCACCATGCCGATGGCCCGGCTGGAGACCGGAATGCCGTGCACGGCCTGCACTCGGGTCAGGAAGGTGTGGGCCATGTCCCGGGCTTCAGCGATGCCCGTGTCGTCCTCGAACGCCGCGGACACGGATATGGCGCTGGTGGCCAGCGGATGCTGGTCGTCACCTGCCTCTTCATGGTCCATGTAGGTCGCCGTGTCCTTCAATCCTCTGTCCAACACGCGCAGCTCTTACCCCCAAAGTCACCTGTAATGCCTGTGACGGCCTGTGTGCGACGTCACTGAGCCTCCGCCACCTTGAAGACTCTGGTCAGGGGCCTGGTGTGACCGGTTCTCGAGGTGCTCACGCTGGTCGCGGGCGGCAGTCTGAGGAGTAGATCGTCCGTCAGCGGTTGACTTCGAGGGTCGTCAGAACAAGCAAGGCACGCAGGAGACGCGTCGCGCGAGCGGGATCGGTGCGGAGCTTGGTGAGGATCCGCCAGTTCTTGAGGTGGGCGAAGCCGTGTTCGACCGGTGCGCGTCCGATGGCAAGCACCCGGTTGGCGGTCTTCTGGCCTGGGGGTGAGCTTGTGGGTGCGGCTGGCGTGGAAGCCGGTGACGATCACCGGATCGCGTACGTCGTTGTCCAGGCCGCGGAAGCCGAGGTCTGCCAGCGGCCCAAGGCCGGCGGCGCGCAGGTGGGCCCGGATGCGGTCGTGGCGGGCGGCGGTGTTGTCATGGGTGCGGCCGGGCCGGGCGGCGGATTTCCAGATCAGGCGCCCTCTCTCGTCGGTCAGGGCGAGGAAGTGCAGGCCGTGATGGTGGTGCCTTCCGAGTAATTCCGCCGGTCGGCCTTTCCGGTGCGACGCTGGGTGGGGATGAAGGTGCCGTCGAATAGGACCACCTCCCCACCCTGCTTGGCGACCTTCTTCAGGGCGCGGTCCAGGCGCGGCGCCTGGGCGGCAAGCAGCCCGATCGGTTCGTCGCGCCAGCGGCGGACGGTGGATTCGGACACGTTGTTGCCGCCGGCCATGTCAGCCATGCGCTGGTCGTGTCGCAGTGCGGCCAGGACGATCACCGCGATCTTCCTCGGCGGCAGAATCCGCCACCTGGGCCGGATCGCTTTCAGGTGGCGCCGCAGCAGATCGGCGAGGTGGTTGACGGTGCGCGTGGACAGCGGCAGTCGGCACTGGTAGACAAGCGGGCAGGTGTCCTCGGCGTGCGTTTTGGTTTTCGTCACACAATTCCAACGGCCGCCGGGGGCACTGTGGTTACGCTCGCGCCGCACTGCCCCAGGCGGTGGTGGAGCAGTTCACAGGCCGGTGGTGAACCGACCGTCGGGCAGTTTGCGCAGCCAGCCGCGGTCAACCAGCCTGACCAGCTTCGCGCGCAACGGTTCCAGCTTGGCCCGCACGCTGATGTCCACGCCCGGCGCCTCGCCGACCTGCCGGGCCATGACAGATCCGGCGGCCTGCCGCACGGCGGCGAGGATGCGCTGGTAGTCCGGCGGGAGCATGGTCTCTTCCACGTCCGGTGCGCGGTGCGGGATCAGCATCACCGTCCGTCCACCCACCTGCCCGGGCGCCGGCGCGGCCGAGGCGCGCTCGTCGGCGAGCTGCTCGCTCACCCGCTCAAGGACACGTTCGGCGCCACGGCGAGTTCGTCCCGCTCCGCCCGTACGTGTGCCAACTGCTTGGCCAGCTGTTCCTCGAGTTCGTCCAGTTCTGCGCGCCGCGCGCTGATCCGTTCCAGCAGCTCGGGATCCATGCACAGGATCGTAGAAGGCCACCCGACCGCACGGGGCAGGAACAGGCGAGCCGACCAGGCCCTTCTGCCTCTTCCGGCACGTCGACCACCCCGGGCCGGCCCCCTCCGGCGCTCTCGCTCGCTCATCGGCGTCAACCTGGTGATTGCGAATAACCCGCAAGTGGGACCTCTGATCAGGTCGCCCCTGGATGAACCGCCGACAGCAGCGGCCCAGTTCGAAGTACGCGACGCATCCGGTAAACGCGACTTTACGGACAAGAGAAAGATCATGCCGCGAGCGCGTTGGCATGCTGAATCGTTCCGTCGCGGGAGCGTCTGCATGCAACATTGCAGACGACAAGGAGCCCGTGGAATGGCCGACTGGAAGCAGATCAACGGTGCGCTCGTTCGGATCTCGGCCGGGTCCAGGACCAACGTGTGGGGCGTCAACGCGGCCGGGAACATTTACCGCTACACCAACAACGATGCCAGCCCCTGGGTGCAGATCCCGGGCGCGTTGACGGACATCGGAGCCGCCGCGGACGGCACCGTCTGGGGCGTCAACTCCGCCGGCAACATCTACCGCTACACCGGCGACCAGGAAAGCGGCCACTGGAAGCAGATCAACGGTGCGCTCGTTCGGATCTCGGCCGGGTCGAGGACCAACGTGTGGGGCGTCAACGCGGCCGGGAACATTTACCGCTACACCAACGACGACGCCAACCCCTGGGTGCAGATCCCGGGCGCGTTGACGGACATCGGAGCCGCCGCGGACGGCACCGTCTGGGGCGTCAACTCCGCCGGCAACATCTACCGCTACACCGGCGACCAGGAAAGCGGCCACTGGAAGCAGATCAACGGTGCGCTCGTTCGGATCTCGGCCGGGTCGAGGACCAACGTGTGGGGCGTCAACGCGGCCGGGAACATTTACCGCTACACCAACGACGACGCCAATCCCTGGGTGCAGATCCCGGGCGCGTTGACGGACATCGGAGCCGCCGCGGACGGCACCGTCTGGGGCGTCAACTCCGCCGGCAACATCTACCGCTACACCGGCGACCAGGAAAGCGGCCACTGGAAGCAGATCAGCGGCGGACTCAAGGCGATCTCAGCAGGCTCGCGCACCTCGGTCTGGGGGGCGAACGCCGGCGGGAACATCTACCGCTACACAAACAACGACGCCAGCCCCTGGGTGCAGATCCCCGGCGCGCTCACCGACATCGGAGCAGGCGTGGACGGCACCGTCTGGGGCGTGAACTCGGCCGGCAACATCTACCGCTACACCGGTGATCTGCCGGGCTGACCCCGACGAGCCGGCATCCTGCCACCGGAAGGCAGGCCGGTCACGTCCCCCAGGGCGTGACCGGCCCCGGCACAAACAGGAACCAGCGAGCCGGTCTCCCCGGTCAGACGATCTACGCCGGAGACTGCGGCCCACGGCCGGCCTGAGTGCTACGGAGGGCAGTCACACCGGTCCTTTGACCTGCGTCTTCAAGTGGGCGGAGGCTCACTGATGTGTGTCCGTCATGGTTGGCGACTTCCGCCCACCCCACCATCCGAGGACGTCGCGCTGACCCGCCTTCGGAGGCAGGCGGGTCAGAGGTCGGGGCGGAGGGCCTGCTCGGTGGTGGGGTGGCAGGTGATGAGGGTGTCGACGCCGACCAGTTGCAGGACGCGAAGGACGGACGGCTGGGCGCCGGCGATCCGTACCCATCCGTCCGCGCTGCTGACCTGTCGGTGGGTGGCGACGAAGACGTTGATGCCACTGCTGTCCATGAAGGTGACATCGGAGAGGTCGGCGACCATCCGCGGCGGCACGGCCCCGTCGTCCACGATCAGGGCCTCGCTGAGCACGTCCTGGACGTCATGGTCGATCTCGCCCCGCAGCGTCACGACACGGATGCCCTCGACCTCGCGATGCTCGGCATGAAGGCGCCCGCGCCGGTCCGTTCTTTCCTTGTGGGCCACTGTTTCCTCGGCTGCGATCCAGGTGCCCCCAGGACGGGACACGTTCCGGTGATCCTTCCCCATGGCCCCGGCCGCATGCACCACGTGACTGCCGTGACCTCGACGGGCGCGCATGCTCGGCAGGACACGGGGTATCGGCTAGCGAACCGGGGAAGGCGGGGTCAGTGGAATCCGAGACCGACGGTGATGGGCGTACGACGCTGGAGGAGCATCTGATTCGGGTTGGTTTCGCCCTGGGGGGCGACGACGGTTGCATCGCGGACGCCCGCCAACGCGCCGTCGCCTTCTTGAGACAGGCCGGCGAAGACTACGGACTCATGGTGCCCGCCCGCGCGAGACACCTCACCCAGTTGGTGGTCAGCGAACTGGTCACCAACGCCTACAAGTACGCTCCAGGACCCGTCCTGGTGGAACTGGGCCTGACCGCGCGGGCGGTGGAAGTCGTCGTGTGGGACAGCGATCCCACCGTCCCCACAGCCCGAACGGCTGATCCCGGCCGGATCGGCGGCCATGGCCTGGAGATCGTCAAAGCGGTGACCGACGCCCTGTCCGTCCATCAGGAAACGGTCGGCAAGCGCGTCGCAGCCCGCATCGTTCTGCCTGGCGCGTCCAAGACAGAGCGCGTGTGAGTGCAAGGGCGGAGGCGGGGCATACGGGCTTCACCCCCAATGAGAGGAGCTCGTTTCATGCTCGGCATAGTCGCGGCGGTGCTGTTCTTCTTCGCGTTTCTGATCAACGCGGCAGAGATCAGCACCAACGATGTGTTCTCTTCGACGAACGTCATGCTGCTGGGACTGCTGTGCCTCGCCCTTCAGGTGGCCGGAGTCGGTGGCGGCTGGGCCCGCAGACGATGACCTCGTGCTCTGCGGATCCGCCGGCGTCCCTTCGGCGGATCCGCAGAAGCACACCAGTCACCGGAGACAACCCCCGACGGGCATTTCGTAGTCATCGGCGGACGGAAATGGCGGGCAACCGATCCGCCCTTCCCGAGGAGATCGCCGCTCGTCTTCGGCGTCACCTCATGTCGGCCGCCGGGCGGTGCGCGCAGCGACGACCACATAGCTGACGGACGTCCCCACGCATGGTCAACTCGGGCAGCCCGCTTCGTCGATGACGTAGTGACCGGGCGCCGTCTGCTTGAGGGTGTGGCTGGTGAACGTGTTCCACAGCCCCATGGCCTGACCCGAACCCTTGGCGTAGGCGTAACCGCCGCTCTGGTAGGCGCGCCCTGCGGCCGTGTGCTCGTAGTTGCTGGCCGTGTGGCAGGTGGGCGTGAAGCCGGTGGTCGTGGCCGGCACGGCGGGAGAGGCGCTGCCTGCCTTGCCGGCGGTGTCCACGGCGGCCGCCGTGTAGCTGTATGTCGTGCCGGTGGCCAGGCCGGTGTCCGTGTAGGAAGTCGACGTCGTACGTCCCACCTGCGTGCCGCCGCGATAGACGGCGTACGAGGCTGCGCCCGTGACCGCCCGCCAGCTCAAGGAGACCGTGGTCTCCGTGGTCCCCGTGACCGTGAGCCCCGTGGGCGCGGGCAGGGAGCCGGTCTCCTCCTCGCCGTCGAGCCCCCAGAAGCGGGCGGTGTGGTAGCTGGAGCAGATGGTGTCGAGGTAGTAGGTGCCGGCGCTGCCGCACTGTTCCGCACCGCTGCCCGGGTCGACAGCCAGCCCGTGCCCCATGCCGGAGACGGTGTAGACCTCGACGGCGGAGCGGCCGGAGGCGTCGTCGTACACGCTCAGTGTGGTGCCCCCGCCGAGGCTCTCCGTACGGGAGGGCGTCTGGCCGATGCCCCACACGTTCGTCCACTGGTCGCGCAGCTCCGTGGCGTTGGCGGGCTTCACGGTGGTATCGGCGGTCCCCTGCCAGATCGCCACGCGCGGCCAGGCGTTCGTGCCGGCCGGGGCGGCGGCACGCACCAAGTCCCCCCACTGTGCGGGGCTCTTGTCCGGCGGGCTGTACATGCAGGTGTACGCCATGGAGACACTGCTCGCGCAGCGGGCGGGCAGTCCGGAGCCGATGGCCCCGCCCGCGAAGACGTCGGGGTAGGCGGCCAGCATGTTCGCCGTCATGGCGCCGCCCGCCGACAGGCCCGTGATGTAGACGCGCCGGGTGTCGCCACCGTAGAGCGCGACGGCCTTGTCCACCATCTGCTTGATCGACAGTGCCTCGCCCTGACCGCGTCCGCTGTCGCCCGGCTCGAACCAGTTGAAACAGGAATTGGCGTTGTTGGCGCCGCTCGTCTGGGGCAGAACCAGCGCGAAACCGTAGGCGTCGGCGAACTTGGGCCAGCCGGAGTGCGCGTAGTAGTCGGTGGCGCTCTGCGTGCAGCCGTGGAGGGCGACGACCACGGGCGCGTCGGCGGGCAGTGCGTCCGGCGCGTAGGTGTACATCGACAGATTGCCGGGGTTGGTGCCGAACCCGGTGACCTGGGTCAGACCCGCGGCGGATGCCTGGGGTGCGGCGGCGAGCAGGCCGCCGGTCAGGGCCAGAGCCCCGGCGGCGGTAGCCCATCGGCGCATGCCTCGGACCACGGTCCGGGAGAAGCGGAACGCAGGGTGCGACTGTCCCATGACGACTGCCTCCTGATGTGGGGGAACCTCGCCGGTAGCGGGGGAGCGGCGGCCGGCGTGTGGCGTTGCATCATCGGCGTTCGCGTGCCGGGGGCGGCATGGGTGGGGCAGCCACGAGTGGCGAGAACCTGTGTGAGGGCAGAACATGTCCCGGCTCCTACAGGACCGTGTATGGCAAGAGCCGCACGGCATGCCAGCAGGAGCCCACACGTGGTGCTGACAGCCACCCCGCCACCCCGGATGGTGTTCGCTGGCCCCATATGTGACAGCGAAACCGCGCCATAGCCTCCCGCGCATCCCTTTACACGACGGTGGAGGCTCACGCATGCGCTTCTCATTCCGCCCCCCGACCCGCCCCCGGCGACGCGGCGGTCCGGCAGGCCTGGCCCTGGCCGCCCTCACCTGCGCGCTCGCACCGCCCGCCGCGGCGGCAGCGGCCGGCCCGGACGCCATCCACTGCACGCACTCCACGCAGGTGCGCGTACCAGGCGCGGAGCACCAACGCACGGCCTGCCTCGAGGAGTTGACCACCGCCGGCACGGTCGGCTCGGGCCACACCGACCCGGCCGACTGGGCGGGCCTGACACCCGAGGACCTGGCCGTTCCCAGCGGGGTCCCCGGCCTTCAGATCGACGGCTACTTCCCGGACACGTCGACCACCAACACCAACAACGGATGGAACCACGACGCCCAGTTCGTGATCCGCCTGCCCGACCGATGGAACGGAGGTCTGGTGGTCGCGGGCACCCCCGGCAACCGGGAGCAGTACGCCAACGACCGCGCCATCGCCGACTGGGTGCTGTCCCGCGGCTACGCCTACGCCGCCACCGACAAGGGCAACACCGGCCTGGCCTTCCACCGGGACGGCAAGGAGCCGGGCGACGCCATCGCCGAATGGAACGACCGGCTCACCCAGCTGACCCGAGCCGCCCGCGCCACGGTCGCCCGGCACTATCAACGCCCGCCCTCACGCACCCTGGTGACCGGCATGTCCAACGGCGGATACCTCGTGCGCTGGCAGTTGGAGAAGCATCCCGGCCTCTACGACGGGGGAGTCGACTGGGAGGGCACCCTGTGGCGCTCGGGCGGCCCCACCCTGCTGAACTTCCTGCCCCAGGCGCTGCGCCACTACCCCGTGCACGCGGCCGGTGGCGAGGGAGCCAACGCGGCACGCGGAGCTCTGCACACGGCAGGATTCCCGGCGGGGTCCGAGTTCCTCTGGCCCTACCACCACAAGGTCTACTGGGATCTGACCCAGCGCATCTACCGCGAGGAACTGGACCCCGGTTTCGACGGCCCGACCGAGGCGGGCACGCCCTTCTGCGCGCCGGGCACGCCGGCCTGTGACGCCGACTACGACTACGCCGCCCGGCCTCGCGAGGTCCACAAGGCCATGAAGAAGATCGCTCTGACCGGCCGGATCGGCAAACCGTTGATCACTCTGCACGGCACCCTGGACGTCCTGCTGCCGATCACTCAGGACTCGGACGTCTACGCCCGCATGGTGCGCCAGGCCGGCCGCGGCTCACTGCACCGCTACTACCGCATCGAGGGCGGCACCCACACGGACGCCCTCGTCGACACCCACCCGGAGCATCTGCGCCCGCTCACGCCATGCCACCGCACGGCCTTCACGGCCCTGGAGAGCTGGCTCACGCCCGGACACCGCCCGCCCGCCTCCCACACCGTCCCGATGCCCGAACGAGCAGACGCCGCGACACTCCTCAACACCTGCCCCCTCAAGGCCCGCAGCGACACGGCCCCCTGAACGGCCTTGCGCGCCCCAGGGGCCGGGGGAGGGCGGCAGGTGCGTCCTCCCCGGCCGACCGGGCTCGTCGTCAGGACGGTGAGAGTTCCTCGCGAACCGTACGGGCGGCGTGGACCAGGCTCTCCAGCGAGGAGCGGCACATGGGGGTGTGGATCCGGGTGTCCGGCCGTACCCCGCCGGTGGTGAGCCGGAACGCCTCGGTGGCCCACGCCAGGTAGGCGGGGTGGTCGGTGGCGCGCAGCGGCAGCGTCTCGGCCGGGGTAACTAATCGGTCTGGTTACCGCCGCGGCGCGCAGGCTGCAGCAAATTTCGGATTCTACGAAGTGCCGGTCCGAAATCGCTTGCTGCGGAACGGCGCTGTCTACCCAGATTGTTTGGAATCACCGCCCCTCCGGGTGCATGGTCACACATCCTCGACACAACGTCCGTAAGAGCGACGGGCGTGTGAGGGATGAACGCGCCGGGAGGGGTGGCCGGTTCGCGCGCAACTGACCTGCCGATACGGCGCGAGTTGGCGTGGAGCTCTTGATCTGCGCACATCAATGAGTCAGGTTCGAGGCGGGCCGAACGCATTTCCGGTCCGCCCCCCCACACCCCCCACGAAAAGTGACGAGGAGAACCCTCACATGGCAGTTCGCGCATTCACACGCAGAATGCAGATCCTCACCGCCACGGCTGTCGTCGCAACCCTGACGACCTTCGGGACGGCACACGCGCAGATCCTTCCCGAATCCGCTCCCGCCGAGGGCACCGTGTACGGCCTCGGTGCCGAGGGAGCCGTACCTGGCAGCTTCATCGTCACGCTCGACGACAAGGTGAACAAGCCCGCGCTCGCCAAGGAGTACGGCGGCAAGCTGAAGCGCACGTACACTGCCGCCCTCGACGGCTTCTCCGCCAGTGGCCTCTCGTCGGCCGAGGCCAAGCGCCTCGCCGCCGACCCGTCGGTCGCCAAGGTGGTGCAGGTCAAGAAGTTCAGCATCAACGCCACCCAGGACAACCCGCCCTCCTGGGGCCTCGACCGCATGGACCAGGCGGACACCGCCGGCGACAGCAAGTACACCTATCCCGACGGCGCGGGCGAGGGCGTGACCGCGTACGTCGTCGACACCGGCGTACGGACCACGCACAAGGACTTCGGGGGACGGGCCGCCTCCGGCTTCGACGCCGTGGACAACGACAACGACGCCACGGACGGCAACGGCCACGGCACCCATGTCGCCGGCACGATCGCCGGCACGGCCCACGGTGTCGCCAAGAAGGCGAAGATCGTTGCCGTCCGGGTGCTCGACGACAACGGTTCCGGAACCACCGAGCAGGTCGTCGCCGGCATCGACTGGGTCACCAAGAACCACCAGGGCCCGTCCGTCGCCAACATGAGCCTGGGCGGCGGCGCCGACGAGGCCCTCGACGAAGCCGTGCGCAAGGCCGTCGCGGCCGGAGTCACCTTCGCCGTCGCCGCCGGCAACGAATCCGCGGACGCCGGGCAGGGCTCCCCGGCCCGTGTGAAGGAAGCCATCACCGTCGCGTCCTCGACCAAGGACGACAAGCAGTCGGACTTCTCCAACTACGGCGCGGTCGTGGACGTCTACGCCCCCGGCTCCGACATCACCTCCGCGTGGAACGACAGTGATGAGGGCACCAAGACCATATCGGGCACGTCCATGGCCACCCCGCACGTCGTGGGCGCCGCGGCCGTCTACCTGGCGGGCCACAAGGACGCCACGCCGGAGCAGGTCGCCAAGGCCCTCACCGACGGCGCCACACCCGACAAGATCTCCAACCCCGCGCAGGGCACCGCGAACAAGCTGCTGAAGATCGTGGAGTAGTCGTCCTCGACCGGCGCTCGCCGTGCTGTCCCGACAAGGCACGGCGAGCGCCGGCGGCGTTGCTGCGCTGTGCGGCGAACAGGCTTGTCACGGCACCCCGTCGCCCCGCCGCCGCTCCTGGCGCAGCACTTCGTCGAGGTCGGCGAGCCGGTCCAGACCCTGGACGGCGCGCCGCATCCGGGCGTTGCCGGACAAGCGGTGCCGGTGCCGGTGCAGGAAGGCCCAGTACCCGGCGGTGTACGGGCACGCGCGAGGGCCGGTGCGCTCGGTCGGCCGGAAGGCGCAGCCCTCGCACAGGTCGCTCATCCGGTGGATGTAGGCCCCGCCCGAGGTGTACGGCTTGGTGGTCATCCGGCCGCCGTCCGCGTACTGGGACATGCCGACCACGTTCGGCAGCATCACCCAGTCGTAGCCGTCGACGAAGCAGCGGTGGAACCAGTCGGTGACGGCGGCCGGATCCCAGCCGCGCTGCAGGGCGTGGCTGCCCAGCACCATCAGCCGGGGGATGTGGTGCGTCCACCCGGTGTCACGGACCTGGGCGAGCACCCCGGACAGGCAGCGGGCGGTGACCGCGTCCGCGTCGAGTTCGGTGAACCAGTCCGGCAACTCCCGGGTGTGCCCGAGGGCGTTGCCGTGCCGGTAGTCGTCGCCGAAGTGCCAGTACAGGTGCCAGACGTACTCCCGCCATCCGGCGACCTGGCGTACGAACCCCTCGGCGCTGTTCACGGGGACGTCGCCCTCCCGCCAGGCCCGTTCGGCACGCTCCACGCACTCGGCGGGGTGCAGCAGTCCCAGGTTCATCGAGGACGACAGCAGACTGTGGGCCATCACCGGGTCACCGGCCAGCATCGCGTCCTCGTACGGCCCGAACGAGGGCAGCCGGTGCGCCACGAAACGGCGCAGCGCCGACAAGGCCTCCCGCCGGGTGGCGGGAAAGCGGCGGGGGCCGTCCCGGCCGACGAACCGCACTCCCTCCTCGCGCTCCCACCGATCGAGGTCCTCCCGCACCCCCGCGTCGATGTCGTCCTCGTGCGGCCGGTACGGCCCGGGCACGTCCAGCGCGGTGGCGCCGCGCGGCGGGGGCTCGCGGTTGTCGTGGTCGTGGTTGAACCGGCCCCCGGCCGGGTGGCCGCCGTCCATCAGCAGGTCGTGCCGTTCTCGGACCCAGTGGTAGAAACTCTCCTGGAGCAGCCGCTTGCCATCGAGCTTCCCGGCCCACCCGGCGAACTCCTCGTGTGCGACCAGGAATCCGCGGGCGGGCAGCACCCGTACCCCCGGCAGGGAGCGCACCAGTCGCAGCGCCGCGTACGAGGTGGGGTGGCACACGGTGACGGGCGCGTCGCCCACCGCGTGACGCAGGCCCTCGCGATACGTCTCCGCCCGCACGTAGGTCACCCGCTCACCCAGTTCCGCCGCACGGTGCCGCATCGCCGAGAGCACCAGATGGGCCTTGGCGCGGTGAAAGCGTCGGCGCCGGAAGACCGACCGCGCCTCGATCATCATCACCGGCGCCTCGCGGTCCGGGCCCCGCTCACCGTCAGGGGCGAGGAAGTGCGGGCCGAGCTGGTCGCCGAAGAGCCAGTGCGGGGTGGCCATGGCAAGGAGCCTTCCGTCAGGGGCGGGCATGCGTAGGGGCGGTGGAGATTTCGCCCATCGCGGCGGAACCGGATGCGGTCGCCGTCCTGGGTCGCCCGTTCGGGTGCAGCACCTGGCCTGCGAGACCGGCCCGGTCGGCCGGGACCGTGCAGGTGATCGCCGGTAGGCTGCCGCGGTGCGCACGGTCGAGCTCTTGTTGGACGAGGCGGCGGAACAAGCGGTCCGGGAGGCCTGGCGGCGGCTCGCCGACGCGGGGCTGCCCAGCCAGGCGCGTCACCGCTCGCCGACCAACAGCCCGCACATCACCCTGGCCGCCTGCCCGGAGCTGACCGCCCCGATCCGCTGGGAGCTCGCCGAGGCCGCCGCCGCCCTGCCACTGCCGGTCCGGTGCACCGGCGTGGTCCGCTTCGAACGGCCCACCTCGGTGCTGGCCTGGGCGCTGGACCTCGACTCCGCGCTTGCCGCCCTGCACCGCCGCGTGTGGGAGGCGGTGGCCTCGGACAGCCCGCTCGAGACCCTCAACCCCTTCCACGAGCCCGGTCGCTGGGCCCCGCACATCACCCTCGGCCGGACCCGGCGCGCCGGCGCCTACGCCGACCGGCGGATCCCGGAGCTGCTGCCGGCGCCACCGCTGCCCATCCGGCTCACGACCCTGCGCAGCTACGACACCCTGACCGGCACCCTGGAGGTGCTGGAACCCCGTTGAGCTCCTTGCCGGGGACCCACTCGGACTGGTCGGCGTACGCTTCCCCTTCGCCGACACCCGATCGACGTCCCTCCACCGCAAGTCACGCTGCGGGGCGGGCAGATGAGGGTCCGCACGGTGCCGTTCGGTCTGTGAGCTGCGTGCAAGAATGTCGCCCGTGACCGAATCGTCGTCGCCCGCCCCTGAGCGCACACCGGGCCGTGTCGGTCTGGGTCCTCGGGCCGCCGCACTGCTGGTGTTCGGATCCTCGGCAGCGGTGCTGGTCGTCGAGATCGTCGCTCTGCGGCTGCTCGCCCCCTACCTCGGCCTGACCCTCGAGACCAGCACCATGGTGATCGGCATCGCGCTCACCGCCATCGCCTTCGGCTCCTGGCTGGGCGGGCACATCGCGGATCAGGTCGATCCCCGTCGGCTCATCGGCCCTTCGCTCGGAGTGTCCGGGGCGGTCGTGGCGCTCACCCCGTCCGTGCTGCGCACCACCGCGGAGTGGGCACCGGCGGTGCTCCTGGTGATCGCGTCCCTCACCATCCTGGTGCCGGGCGCGCTGCTCTCCGCGGTGACCCCGTTCGTCACGAAGCTGCGGCTCACCAACCTGGCGGAGACCGGTACGGTGGTCGGCCGCCTGTCCGGAGTCGGTACCGTCGGCGCCATCGTCGGCACCGTGCTCACCGGCTTCGTCCTCGTCTCGAGACTGCCGGTCAGCGGGATACTGCTCGGTCTCGGGGCAGCGCTGGTGGCGGGTTCGGCATGGGTGGAGTGGCGCACACGCGGGTGGAGCGGCGCCCCGGCCCTGACACTGCTGGTCCTAGCCGGCGGCCTCGGCGTCACGGTCGCGCCCGGGGGATGCGACGTGGAGACGAAGTATCACTGCGCACGGGTCGTCGCGGACTCCGACGGGGGCAACGGCCGCACACTCGTCCTGGACGGCCTGCGGCACTCCTACGTCGACATCGACGACCCGACCCATCTGAAGTTCGCGTACGTGCGCGCCATCGCGTCGGCGGTGGAGGCCGCCTTTCCGCACGGTGAAGCACTGACCGCTCATCACCTCGGCGGCGGCGGGCTCACCCTGCCCCGCTACCTCGCGGCCACGCGGCCCGGGACGAGCAGCCTCGTCTCCGAGATCGACGGCGGCGTCGTGGGGATCAACCGTGAGCAACTCGGACTGCCGGCGCAGGCCGGCATCGGCGTGCGCGTCGAGGACGGCCGACTGGGGCTGCGGCGCCTGGACACCGCCAGTCGTGACCTCGTCGTCGGCGACGCCTTCGGAGGTGTGAGCGTGCCGTGGCACCTCACCACGGTGGAAGCGATGACCGACGTACGGCGCGTGCTCGACGAGGACGGTCTGTACGTCGCCAACCTCATCGATCACGGAGGCATGGACTTCGCACGGGCCGAAGTGGCCACCCTGCGTGAGACCTTCGAGCACGTCGCCGTCCTCGGCGAACCCGCCGACATCGGCCAGGGCCCGCCTGCCGACTCCGTCGGCGGCAACCTGGTGGTGCTCGCCTCCGACCGACCGGTCGACCTTCGCGCGACACAGCACGAGCTGGACGCCCGGCACACCGGCTGGAAGATCACCAGCGGCGGGGACCTCGACGCCTGGATCGGCGACGCCCCCCTGCTCACCGACGATCACGCACCCGTCGACCAACTCCTGCAGCCCTACAGTCCGCAGACCGGCAGGTGACAGCGGCCCGGGCCGGTTGGAGCGGTCAGGGGCACGCGTACGTGAAACGGGTGGACGCCGTGCGCTGGTTCGCCGACAGGATGCGCAGTTCGGCAAGGGCCGTGTGCTGTCCCGGCCCTTGGAAGGTCCACCGCAGATGGAGTCGTGCCCGCTTCTGTCCCCGGACCATCACTTCTTCCAGCACGC
The DNA here is from genome assembly GCF_019733245.1 of Streptomyces sp. WAC04114. Classification (NCBI taxonomy): domain Bacteria; kingdom Bacillati; phylum Actinomycetota; class Actinomycetes; order Kitasatosporales; family Streptomycetaceae; genus Streptomyces; species Streptomyces sp. WAC04114. The sequence goes on along the minus strand of NZ_JAIGQA010000089.1, from coordinate 12,247 downwards.
CCGAGGTGGTGCCGTCGCTGCGGACCCAGCGGTAGGACAGCGTGCCCGGACGGCCGTTGGTCGTGACGAGAGCGACGATCCGTGCGGTGCCGTCGCAACCGAGTGCCGTCGGCCGGGCCGTGACCGCGATCGCGCCGACCCTGAGCGGCTGCCCGAGACGCTGCCAGGCGAGGAGCGCGAGGACGCAGAACACGACGAGCACGGGCAGTGCGTGTCGGCGCAGCCGTCGGCGCCGGGGTGCGGGCGGTGGTGCGGCGGCGGGCATCCGGTGGGTGCGATGCGCGATGGTGGCGGTCACGCCCGGGCCGAAGCGCAGCACGGTGCCTTCGACGCGGTCGGGCGGCGTCGATCGCTCCTCCGCCGCAGGCTCGACGAGGGTCTCGTCCGCTCCGGGGCGCTGTATCCAGTGGCTGGCCAGCACTGTGGCGCTGTACTCGGCGTCGACGGGAGCGGGCCCGTGCTGTTCGTTTCGTGCGGTCATCGGAGATCGCACCGCCTCGTGAGGATCTGCTGGGATGCGCCCCCGTCGGCGGAGGCCGGCGCCGTGGTGGCCTGAACCGCCCAATAACAGCCCAGACCCTGAAAGGTGTGGTCGACGGTGAGGGTGTACTGGGTGGCGCCGCTGCGTTCGAAGGTCTGGGACGGCCCGTCCGGAGTGCCCAGCGGGCCTGCCGTACGTCCCGTGAACCAGGACACCGTGATCGAGACCGGACCGGTGCCGTCCGTGGTGATTCCGACGGTGGCCGTGGCGCTCGTGGGACCTGTCTGCCGGAAGTCCGACACCACCACGTCCTTGACGGCGGGTGCGACAGGCGGTGCGGGCGTGGAGGTCGTGGGCGTCGCCGCGGTGGCCGGGCCGCCGGGCGCGGCGGTCTCCGGGCCGCCGGAGGGGGCGGCGGTGGCCGAGGGCTCATCCGAGTCGGTGGCGGGCGGGCCCGAGGGCGACGAGACAGCGGGTGACGGCGACGAACCGGCCGACTCGGTCGGCGTGGTGGAGGGAGACGGCGAGGCGCCGGTGGGAGACGGCGCAGCGGCCGGCCCTTGACCGGGCCCGGCACTCGTGGTGGCCAGGGCCTGCGCCGTCTGCTGCGCGGCGCTCCCCGGGTCGAACGGGATCCCGAGGGTCAGGAGGACACCGAGAAGCGCCGCGCCGGCGGACACGAGCAGCCCCGGACGGCCGGGCAGCCACGACTGTGCTGGGCCGAGTCCCGGCGGAGCGTGCAGGACCGTGCGAGCCGTGTCCGTGGTGCTCCGCGGTGCCTCGCGGGACGAGGGCAGGAGCAGCGGCAGCAGGGCCACCAGCGCGGCGAGCCGGCCTCGGCCGCGTTCCTCCCAGTCGGAGCCGTAGGCGGTGCCGGCGGCGGTCTCCAGCTCCGCGACCAGGTCCTCTGCGCGTGCGGGCCGTTCCTCGGGGTTCTTGGCCAGTCCCCGGCGCACCAGGTCCCGCACCGGCTCGGGGGCCTCCTCGGCCGGCACGGGTGCGTCGACGTGCTGGAGCGCGAGTTCGGCGAGGTTGTCACCGAGGTACGGCTTGCGGCCCGTGAGGCATTCGAAGAACGTGGCCGTGGCCGCGTACACATCGGCGCTGGGAGAGGCGGGAGCACCGGTCCACTGCTCGGGGGCCATGTAGGAGGGGGTCCCGGCCACACCCGAGCTGGTGCCCGCATCCACCGCGATGCCGAAGTCGACCAGCTTGGAGCATCCGTCCGGCGAGACCAGGACGTTCTCCGGCTTGTAGTCCCGGTGCACGACGCCGATCCGGTGCGCGTCGGCCAGCCCGAGCAACGAACCCTTGAGGATGACGAGCGCGGCTTCGGGGTCGAGCGGACCGTCCCGCTTCAGCAGCGCACGCAGCGAGACGCCGTCGACCAGCTCCATCACGATGGCGGCGCCGTCCGGGCTCTCCACGTACTCGTACAACCCGGCGACGTACGGGCTCTCCAATCCACCCAGCAGCCGTGCCTCCGCGCGGAAGTCGTGCACGAAGCCCGGCCGGGTGCGCAGGGACTCACTGAGGTACTTCACCGCGACCGGAACGCCGGTCTCCTCGTGGACGGCCTGGACGACCCGTCCACTGGCCCCTTCCCCGAGCTCGAGCGACCCGGTGTACCCGGGCACCTCCCACGTGTTCATCGCACCCCCCTGGGCCACCGTTCGGCATCGGCCGGCCCCGCACTCGAGGACACATCTTTCGGCCACCGCGGTTGCGTGGCCAGAAGTACGCGCGAGGCGTGCCCGGACCGTGACAGAACGGTGGAGAAACCTGCAGGAGCCCCCGCGCCCCCGGGACTGCCCTAGCGGGAACCCGACCCTGCCGCGAAGTCGTAGGCGCCCGAACCGACCTGGAAGACGGCCGCCCCGTTCTCCATGCGCAGGAAGCGGACTCCCGTCGCCTTGTCCGCCGGTCGGCCGCCCTCGGTCACCGTGCCGGGCGTGTCGGCCGGGACGTGGACTTCCGCGACCGTGTTGACCGGCACCGTCACCTTCACGGTGAAGACGCCGTCGCGGTCGGTCCAGCGCGATGACAGCAGGCCGTGGACGGTGTGGAGGCTTCCCGAGCCCCTGGTCAGGTTGCCGCCGGGTACGGGTGCGATCCGGGAGCGCTTGTAGCCGGGCTCGATGGGGGAGAGGCCACCGATGTTCTGGAACATCCAGTCACCCACGGCGCCGTACGCGTAGTGGTTGAAGGAGTTCATGTCGACGGGGCCGAACTCGCCGTCGGGCATGATCGAGTTCCAGCGCTCCCACATGGTGGTGCCGCCCTTCTCGATCTCGTAGCCCCAGGACGGGTAGTCCTTGTGCAGGAGCATCTTGTAGGCCAGGTCGTCGCGGCCGATCCGGCTCAGCGCGGGCAGCAGCAGCGGCGTGCCGATGAAGCCGGTGCGCAGGTGGTGGTCGGTCAGGGCCAGCTTGGCCACGAACTTCTCGCCGACCTTGCCGACGAGGGCGGGGTCCACGACGAGGTCCATGCCCAGGGCCATGGCGTAGCCGGTCTGGGAGTTGCCCTTCACGGTGCCGTCGGCCGAGACGTAGGCCCGGGTGAAGGCCCGGCGGATGTCGGCGGAGAGTTCGCGGTAGTCGGACGCCGCCGAGTCGTCGTCCAGGGCGTCGGCGACCTCGGCCATCATGCGGGCGTTCTCGGCGTAGTACGCGGTGCCCAGGATGCCCTGTTCGGTGGGGTCGTCCAGATGCAGCCAGTCGTTGGTGAAGAAGGTGGTGCGGCCGGGCTCCAACAGATCCGCTCCGGCACTCTCGCGCACGAACTGGAAGAACTTGCGCATCGCGGCGTAGTTGTCGCGCAGGATGCGGGTGTCACCGTAGGAGCGCCACACGTGGTACGGCACGGTGATCATGACGTCGGACCAGCCGACGCCGCTCTCGGCGAACTGGCCCTGGGGGGTCGGTACGACGGCCGGCAGATCGCCGTTGGCGTGCTGGGAGTTGCGGACGTCCGCCATCCAGTGGGACAGGAACGCGCGTGTGTCGACCAGGTAGTTGGCCGTCGGGGCGAACAGGCTGATGTCGCCCGTCCAGCCCAGGCGCTCGTCCCGGGCCGGGGTGTCGGTGGGGATGGACAGGAAGTTGCCCCGCTGGCTCCAGGAGATGTTGCTGACCAGCTGGTCGAGCATGCCGTCCGAGGTCTTGAGCGTGCCGGTGGAGGGGAGGTCGGAGCCCCAGACGACGCCCTGAACGTCGGTGAGCGCGGGAGGTGAGTCCACTCCGGTGATCTCGACGTAGCGGAACCCGTGCTGGGTGAAGGTCGGCTCGTAGGTGACCGTTCCGGAGTCGGCGAAGACATAGCGGTCGGTGACCTTGGCGCTGCGGAAGTTGTCGGTGTAGAGGGTGCCGTCCTTGTTGAGCACCTCGGCGTAACGGATCTTCGCGGTCCGGCCGGAGGAGCCGGTCAGGGTCAGCCGGGACACGCCGACCATGTTCTGGCCGAGGTCGTACACATAGGTTCCGGAGCTGGGCTCGGTCATCTTCCGGGCCGTGAGGACCTGGGTCTCGCGCACCGGCTCGTCGCTCTGCGGGACGAGCCGGGCGGTGCGTGACTCCACCGTCGCCGCCGTCTCCCAGCCGGCGTCGTCGAATCCGGCGCGGCTCCAGCCCTCGGGCCTCAGACGGGCGTCGTACGTCTCACCGTCCTGCAGGTCGGCCTTCACATAAGGCCCCTCGGCCGCCTTCCACGAGCGGTCCGTGGCGATCCACTGCACGGAGCCGTCCGTGTAGGCGACGCGCATCCTCGCCACGAGCGCCGGTGTGTCGCCGTACTGGCGGCTCCAGCCGATTCCGACCTTGCCGGCCCACCAGCCGTTCGCCAGCGATGCGCCGATCGCGTTGTCCCCACGGTTGAGCAGTCTCGTGACGTCGTAGGTCTGGGACTGGATGCGCTGGTGGTAGTCGGTCCAGCCCGGGGCGAGTACCTGGTCGCCGACCGGCCTGCCGTTGATCTCCAGCGCGTAGACGCCGAGGGCGGAGGCGTAGACCCGCGCGGAGGCGACCTTCTTGCCGGGCTCGGTCGCGAAGGCCTTGCGGAGCAAGGGCATCGGCCGGACATCGGGGCCGTACAGGGCGTCTGTGGTGCCGGAGACGGCGAGGGCGGAGTCGGTGATGTCACCGCCGGAGAAGGGGTTCCGGCCGGAGGCGAAGTCGGTGTCGAGCAGAGTGCTGCCGTCGGCCGCGGTCACGACGGCGTCGTGGACCGTTCCCCGCTCGCCGCAGCAGGCGTGGGTGCGGAAACCGATGTAGCCCTTCGTGAAGGTGGAGTCGGTGAAGGTGCTGACGAGCTTGCCGTCGAGTGCCGTCCTGATCGTGTCGCCCGCCACGTCGTAGCGCACGGTGTGCCGGTCGGCGAGGAGGGATGCGTTGGTGAAGCCATAGGGTGCGAGATCCACTTCCTCGACGACGCTGTAGGCGCCCTTGACCTGCTTGTGCAGTCGCAGCGTCGGGCTCGCGCCGGTGACGCTGAACTGCCACATGTATCCGTTGGCCGTGTCGGGAGCGCGCAGGAACATGCCGAAGGCGGCGCTGTCGAGCTTGAACCGGACGGTCGCGGTGTAGTCGGTCCACTTGTCCAGCTCACTCGGAGCGCTGGCGCGCGTGATCCACTGAGCGCCGTCCCAGTCACCGGCGTCCAACAGGCCGGTCTCGAAGTACGCGTTGGTGCTCCACCGGCTCACGGCCCCCTTGTCGTCCCAGACCCGGACGCGCCAGTGGTAACGAGTGGCCGGCTTCAGGGCCGGGCCGCCGTACTCGACGTCGACCTGCCGGCCGGAGGTCACCTTGCCGGACGACCACACGTCGGCGGCCCCTGGCCCGCGTCCGACCGCTATCTCGTAGGCCTGTTGTGCAGCCGCCCGCCGGTCCGATGCCAACTGCCATCCGAACACCGGGGTTTCACCGCCGATGCCGAGGGGGTTCGTGCGGCTGTTGGTGCTCAGGGCCCGCACGGAGAGAGAGGCGTCCCCGGCGGACGCCGCCGGTGACAGGGGAGTGGGGAGTGCGGTCACGCCGCCGAGTACCGCGAGCACGACGAAGCCCGAAAAGAGGCCGAGCATGAGGGGGCGCCTGAGCAGCATGGCTTCTCCGGTCTGCTGAATCGTTTCAATCAAGCAGGTCGCGGGGACAGTAGCTGCGTGACGTGTAGCACGTCAATACGTGAGTCGGCCTGGATTGCCGTTGAAATCGGGGTAGTTGGGGGAGCCGGTCTCTCGCGCGCGGCAGTACGAACGCTGCTCCCTTGCCTGGGCCATGCCGCTCATTGTGACCAAGCGCGTTTCCGCCGGTATCCCCTAAATGCGCAACAGCGCCGTCACGGCGACCGCGGCCACCAGGGCCACGGGGAGAGGGGCCCGGCGCCAGAGGAGCAGCGGGACGACCGCGAGTCCCGCGATCACGGTGAGATCCACGGCGCTCCAGCGGGCGCCCAGTACGTCCACGACGATGAAACCGGCGAGCAGCGCGGGGGCGGTGAGGGCGATCACCGACTGTGCTCGTGGAGGCAGGGTGCGCCCGCCGAAGAGGGCGGGGCCGAAAGCCTTGCAGGTGAAGCTGAGGGCGGCGACGGCGCCGATGGTGAGCCAGAGAGTCATCGTGCGACCTCTTCGTCGGAGTGGAGGGGGTGCACGGCCTTCTCGGCCTCCTCGGCCTGCCCGGCCGTTGCGGCCGCGTCCGCTGCTTGGGCTCCTTCGGAGCGGGGCGCCCGGAAGAGGGCGACGAGGGCCGCGAGCGCCGCGCCCACGAGGGCGGGCCCGGCCGGTAGGAAGACGATGAGGCCTGCCGCGAGTACGGCGCCGAGCAGGGCCGGCAGCCGGTTGATCCGTTCCCGGCGGACCTCGTCGAAGAGGAGCGCGACGAAGAGTGCCGGTGTGAGGACGTCCAGTCCGAGCCGGTGCAGCAGATCGGGGTCGGGTGACACCACGACGCCCAGGGCGGTGCCCGCGACCCAGGCGGGCCACTGGATCGCGGTGGCGCCGAAGAGCAGGTACCGGTCGAACCGTCCCCCTCCGAGATGGGCGGCGGCCCACGACCCGTCGACCACCGCCTGGCCTTCGAGCGCACGGCGGAACCGGCCGCCGCGCAGATCACCGGCGACGGCGATCCCCATGGGGATGAAACGGCTGTTGATCAGCGCCGCGGACGTCACGGCACCGGCGATGCCGCCGCCCGAGCCCAGGGTCGCGAGCAGGGCGAACTGGGCGGACCCCGAGAAGACGGCCATCGAGCAGATCACCGGCGCGAGATGTCCCCAGCCCTGCGAGGTGCTGATCGCGCCGAAGCTGACGGCGAGCAGAAAGGAAGCGGCCGCCAGTCCGGAACCGGTCTTGAGGCCGGACAGGAAGCTCGCACGCGGCGAGACGGCGGGTTTCGCTGATCGGAGACTGTCCATGCCCCGAGTCTAACAGTCATAAGAGTTTATGCCTGTTAGCAAAGCGAGTACGCTGGGGGTGTGATGAGCAAGCACTCGGTTCTCCCCGCCCCGGCCACATCGGGGAGCCCTCACGACTCCGGCATGTCACTCGTGGGCGGCCACCCGGTACTCGACTTCGCCAATACCGTCGCCTGGCGCCTGGACCCCGACCGCACGGCCGACCGCGTCCAGGGCGCCGAGGCGTGGGCCCGGTGGGCCGTCGCCGCCGGACTCCTCACCGTCGACCGTGCCGAGGCGATCCTCCGAGCCGAGTCGGCGGACTCCGCTCCCACCACGGACGCGACCGCGGCGCTCATGGACCTGCGCGCGGCCCTCTTGCCGGTCCTGGACGCCCTCGTCGACGACGAGGCGCCCCCTGCCGAGGAGTGGGAGGCGCTGCGCCGCAGCATGGTGCTGGCCCGCGAGGACGCCGCACTGCCCCGCGCCTTCCCCCTGCGGTGGCAGCCCGGCACGGACCGCCTCGGCGACCTCGCTCACGCGCTGGCGCTGCTGGCGGAGGACCTGCTGGCCGGGGACGGCCTGAGCCGGATCCGGCGCTGCGCGGGCCCCGGATGCGGCTGGTTCTTCCTCGACCGCTCCCGGAGCGGGACCCGGCGCTGGTGCAGCTCGGACGACTGCGGCAACCGGGACCGCGCCAGGCGTCACTACTCCCGTACTCGCCGGCGCGGGTGACCTCACCTCACGGGCATCGCGGGAGCCAGCCGCCGGGCGAACCGTCGTTCCGGCCTCGTGAGCCCCGGCGGCGCAGCGCACCGACAGGGCTCACACGAAGGCGCCGGCGAGGATCGGGGCGGCCAGGCGCCGCAATTCGGTGGGCCGTCCCAGGAGCAGTGAGTCGACCGCCGCCCGCCGGTAGAAGAGCTGCGCGTCGTGCTCCTCGGTCATGCCGACCGCCCCGTGCAGCTGCACGGCGTCCGTGGCCACCCTGCGGGCCAGTTCGGCCGCGCACGCCAGGGCCTCCAGAGCTGCCAGCCGGGCGTCCCGGTCCGTGTCGGCGAGCCAGGCCGCCTCCTCGACGAGCAGACGGGTGGCCTCGCGCTCGGTCGCCGCGTCGGCCATACGGAACGCCGGTGCCTGCTGGGAGGCGACAGACCGCCCGAACTGGCGCCGCGTCCGCATGTACGCGGTCGTCTCCTCCAGCGCCGCTCCAGCCATACCCAGCAGATAGGCCGCGTGCCTGATACGGGACCGCAGCAGCGCCTCGGCCCAGACCGCACCGGCATGCGGGCCGCCGAGGTCGACGGCGTCGGCCAACGGCACGCCGTCGAACTCGACCTGGTAGAAGTCCCCCCGCCCCATGTCGTCATGACGGTGCCAGGAGATGCCGTCGTGGTCGGCGGGCACGAGGAGCAGCCTGGTCTCCCCGTCTGTGCCGGTGCCGACCAGCAGCAGCCGGCTGACGTCCGGTGCGAAGGCGACGAAACGGCGTACGGCTCGCGCCCGGCCCGGCTCCGTCGTGACGTCGACGGGCCCGGGACGGTCGGGCTCGTCGACGGCCTCGGCACGGACGGCGACGGCGGCGGCCTCGCCGTCCGCCAGGCGCGCGACGATGTCCGGCCGACCCGCCGCGGTGGCGATGTCGACGACGGTGGCGGTGTCCGCCCACGGGCTCTGGTAGAGGGCCCCGCCGATGTGCCGGGCCAGCACGACCTGGTCCGCCAGCCCGGAGCCCGAGGTGAGCTCCGGGGTCAGCCGCAGGGCGCCCAGGTCGCACAGCGTCTGCCAGACGGCCCCCCTGGCGTCGGCCGAGGCGTCGTCGGCGGAGGCTTCGAAACCGGCACCCGGATCGCGCTGGCCCATCCGGCGCAGGTCGGTGACGAGTTCGCTGTCGAAGAGTGCGGCGAAGGTCTGTTCGGTCAGTGTCTGTCGCTCACTGGGGGAGAGGTCCATGGAGTGTGTCCTTCACGGAATCGTGGGGGCCGGTGCGGCAGCGGGGCGGACTCCGCTCTCAGGAGAGAAGCCGCAGACTCTCCGAGGCGATGAGGTAGCGCATGATCTCCGAGGTGCCGGCGGACAGCGTGATCCCGGTTCCCTCGCGGTGGGCCGCTTCGCGCGTACCGGTGGCGCCGGCCGCGTCCCACGCGCTGAGGGTCGCCTCCAGGCCGCCGACCTCCAGCCCGTAGGCGCTGATCCGCTTGAACAGCTCGGTGGCGTAGAGCTTCGACATGGCGGTGGAGACGCCGTCCAGGTCACCGGCCCGGATCCGGGAGATCACCTGCCAGGCCATGAGGTGCGCGGCACGTGCATGCGCGTCGAGCTCCACCAGTTTCTGCTGGTGAGCCGGGTCGTCCAGGGAGCCGTCCGCCGCCGCCCGGTGCAGAATCTCGTCGAGCAGACGGCGGGCCTTCGCCTGGAACTCCAGGCCGGTGCGCTCCACTGGCAGCACGTCGTTGAGCACCTGCCAGCCGCCGTCCACGTCTCCCACCACGTCGTCGCGGGAGAGGCGTATGCCGTCGAGGGTCACATCGCAGAACTGCTCGTCCGTCAGGTTGGGGAGGGTTCGCACCTGCACCCCCGGGGTGCGCAACGGCACCAGGAAGAGGGTGATGCCGTGGAACGCCACCTCGGACGTGGTCGTACGGGCCGCGCACAGGGCGAAGTCGGCGAACTGGGTCTTGAGGCTGTAGACCTTGCGGCCGTAGAGCCGCCAGCCGTCCTCGTCGGGCTCGGCACGGGTCTGCAGCGCGGCCAGATCCGAACCGGCCTGTGGCTCGGTGTAGAGGACGGCCGCGTTCTGCTCGCCGGACGCCAGCGCGGGCAGCCGGGCGGCCTTCTGCGCCTCGGTGCCGGCCATCATCAGCACCGATCCGACGATGTCGATACTGACGATGTGGACCAGGTCGGGCACCCGGGCGCGGATCAACTCCTCGGTGAGGATCGACTTCTCCACGACGCCGCGTCCCAGACCCCCGTACTTCTCGGGCCAGTTGACGGCCAGCCAGCGCTTCTCGCCGAGCCAGCGGTAGACGTCCAGATTGCCGGGCTCCTCTCGAGGCGGCAGGCGGTGCACGGAGTCGGCGACCTTCCGCACCCGGTCCTCCGCGAGAAAGGCACGGACCTCCTGGCGGAATTCCTCTTGTTCTTCGGTGAAAGCGAAGCGCATCATCAGCCCTTCGACGTGCCGGTCAGGGCGAGGTCCAGGACCTCGCGCACGATCGCGCCGACCCGGTCGGCGTGCGGCGGCTGGAGCAGCGTGTAGTGCGAGCCCGGCACCTCGCGGCGCTCGACGCGGCCGGCCAGGGCGTCCCAGCCGTCGGCGTAGGCGGCACCCCCTTCCGAGGCGACGCACTGGTACAGGAAGCCGTCGAAGGCGGGTACCGGCGACGTCAACCCGGCGCGGACCGTGTCCAGATAGGACGAGATCTTCTGCCGCAGGTCCTCGCCCATGCCCTCGGGGACGAATCCCGAGGACTCCAGCAGCCGGACGACCGCGCTCTCCCGCTCGGCGTCGGAGGGCAGCGAGGCGAGGAAGGCGGCATCGGGTTCGTCCTGCGGCCTGCCGGCCAGACCGGCGATGTCGTGGACGAACCCGGCCAGGATGTCCGCATGGTGCGGTGGCTCGGGCAGCACCGGCGGCACGGCGCAGTCGAGCAGCACGATCAACGGGACCTGCTCGCCCTGTTCGCGCAGCAGGCCGGCCATGGCCACCGCGATGGTGCCGCCGAGCGACCAGCCGGCCAGCAGGTACGGGCCGGCGGGGCGGACCGCCCGTATCCCTTCGACGTAGCGGCGGGCCATGGCGTCGACGGTCGTGGCCGCCTCCTCGCCGTGCAGGCCGACCGCCTCGACGCCGTACAGCGGCTGGTCGTCGCCGAGGGAGCGGGCCAGGGAGAAGAAGGGCACCGCGGTACCGCCGGACGCGTGCACGCAGAACAGGGGCGGACGCTCGCCACCGGTGGTGATGGGGACCACCCAGGGGGGAACCGCGGCGGACACCGTCTCCTCGGCCTGCTCCCCGGGGGGCGCCGCGCCGGTGCGCTCGTCGAGGAGCGCGGCGATCTGGTGCATCCGCGGGGCGGTCAGGATCTCCCGGGCGTCGAGCGGAACGCCGAAGTCGCCGCGCAGTCGCGACACGAGCCGCATCATGTTCAGGGAGGTACCCCCGACCTCGAAGAACCCGGCGGCCGGTCCGACGGAGCCGGGGCGCAGTTCCAGGATGTCCTCGACCACCGTGATGAGCGCGCGCTCCGTCCTGGTGGCGGGGCGTGCCGGTGCGGCGGCGTCGCCGCGCGCGGCGCTCGCCTCCGGCAGCCGTGACCGGTCCAGTTTCCCGTTGCTCGTCAGCGGCAACGCGTCGAGTCCGACCACGACCGCGGGGACCATGTGCGGCGGCAGCTCGGACGCAAGGTAGCGGCGCAGCGTGTCGTCCGTGGCCTCCGCCGGCGCCGCCGGGCCCACCACGTAGGCGACGAGCTGCGGGCTGCCACCATCCGAGAGCGGGGCGGCCAGCACGACCGCCTGGGTGACCCCCGGGTGGGCGCGCAGCACGTGCTCGATCTCCCCAGGCTCGATGCGCAGTCCGCGGATCTTGATCTGGCCGTCGGCGCGGCCGACGAACTCCATGACCCCGTCCGCCCGGCGGCGTACCAGGTCCCCGGTCCGGTACATGCGCTCCCCGGGCGGGCCGAACGGATCGGGCACGAAGCGTTCCGCGGTGAGCCCGGGCCGCCGCAGGTATCCGCGGGCCAGTCCGGCGCCCGCCACGTAGAGCTCCCCGGCCACCCCGTCGGGCGCTGGGCGTCCCTGCGGGTCCAGAACGTAGGCGCGGTGGTTGGCCATCGCGGTGCCGATGGGCGGGGTGGTGAGGTGAGGACCGGGCGGACAGCGGAAGTCGACGCAGGCGACGGTCGCCTCGGTCGGCCCGTACCCGTTGTGGAACTGCCGGCCGTCGCGGTTCCAGGCCGTGACGAGGTCACCCGGGAAGGGTTCCAGACCCACGAACAGGGCACGCAGCTCCGGCAGTTCGGCGGGATCGAGCATCCCCAGCACGGTGGGAGGCAGGTCGCTGACGGTGACCCGGTGCTCGCGCATCAGCCTGGTCAGGAGGGCCGGATCGAGCAGGTCCTCCTTGGCGGCGGTGACGACCCCGGACCCGTTGCCGAGCGCGGCGTGGATGTCGAAGACGCTGACGTCGAAGGCGGGGTTGGCGAACTGCAGCAGCCGGTCCTCGGGCGTCAGGGAGAACAGGTCGCGGCAGGAGGTGACGAAGTTGACCGCGCTGCGGTGGCTGATCTGCACGCCCTTGGGCTTGCCCGTGGAGCCCGAGGTGTAGATGACGTAGGCGAGGTTGTAGGGGGAGGCGGCGCGCGTCGGGGG
>NZ_JAIGQA010000088.1:0-30747 GCF_019733245.1 Streptomyces sp. WAC04114 | reverse complement strand
CACGAACCGCTCATGCAGAGCGCCCAGTTCCCCCGCCCACAACCTGACATCAGCAAGGTCCCCACCCATAACCACACCAACGACCGACCTGGCCAGCAGTCACGGCAAGCACCGTTGCAGTACTAGGGCGCGGCTCGGCCCTGATTGCGGCGGGGGGCGGGACCGTCGTCCTCCTCGAGCCCTAGGACAACCGGGAGGTCAGCAGTGTGGACTCATGATCGCTCGTCGAAGTGATTGCGGGCCGGGCCGCGTACCTGCTTGATCAGAGCGTGGGTTGGCCGCTCGTGCGGGCATGGAGTGGGACTAGCTTTCACCCCGGGGCGCAACCGTCGATGATCGATTGTCGGTCGAGGTAAAGTTCTAGCCTTACAACCAGCTGTCTAAGGCGCAGCGTCCACGAGTTGGTAGAGCCCGGCAGAGGCAGCTCCGAGGACCAGGAGAAACAGCCCGCAGCGCAGGAACACCGGACCCACAAGGGTGGCCGATTCGGACTGTCCCGTGATGGTGCGCCAGTCCCGCACGCGTCGGATGTCCCCCGCGCTGGCCCACCAGAAGCCGGCACCGGTCACCGAGAAGATCGCACCGAGCAGGACGACGGCACTGAGGACGGCCAGGAAATCTCGTCGGTCGCTGTGGCCAGTGATGGTCAAAGTCACCGCCACGAGCGGCACCACGCTCAGCAGGCCGAAGGTCACGCCTCGCCGTGCAACTTCGGCCGGCCGCAGTCGCGGCAGCATCACGCCGTCTTGGTCCAAAGCCATGGCCAGCACCCTAGCCTGCCCGGTCTGAGCAGCCACAACTCCACCATATGGCGCCCCTGGTCGAGGCATGGGACAGCAAGGCGTCGGACTGGAGCACGCAACGCCGCGAGGCCTACGCCAACGACCAAGGCCAGGAAGCGTCGCTGGTCGCGGTCACCGCCCGCTCCAACGGAAACAGGCCGACCAGCGGGACGTGCTGGTGGCGATCGTGTTCGTTGCCACGTCAAGCTGCACGTGGCAGCAGTGGCCGACAGTGGCCTCCGAGCTGCCAGGGGTATCGGCCTATCGGCGTTCAGCGAGTGGTCGAAGGCTCGGACGAATAGAGAGAACCCTGACGTAGACCGACGTGGCTCTGGGGCATGCCCTTTGGCCACTCGGTGGCAGCGTCGACGGATCGTCCCACGCGAATTCGCAGGGGGAGGGGGAGATGGTCCTGCCCTGCCCGGCCCCGCGGGGTTGGAGGATACGGCGAAGGCGCCCGGAAGTTCGGGTGAAGCGATCTCCGGGTCCCTTCTGCGACTGTCGCTACTTGCCGGCTGCCGGATCGCCGTCGCCGAGGCCGATCCACCAGTGTCCGTCATCCTTGACCAACAGCAGGTTCTGCCGCTGGCCGGTCTCCTCGTAGGCCACCGTCACCGGGTTGAAGTAGTCGACGGACCCTTCCAGCACGGTGAGCTCGACCCGCCCGCTCGCTGCTTCGCCGTACGCGCGCACATACTCGGCTGCGGCCGGTCCGGGCTGCTTGTAGGCCGGACCGGCGAGCTCGGCGAGTCCCTTGGCGTCGCCGTCTTTGAGCCGTTGCACATAGATGCGCAGGAGGGTGTCGACATCCTCGGCCGTCTCCTGGACGTCGGGGTACACGGACTTCTCCGCACGCACCGTCACGTCGACCTTCGGTGAATCGGCCAGGGCATAGGGTGCCCGCAACCAGTTCCACCACACCGCCGCGGCGATCCCGGCCACGACGAGTACGCCACCGCACAGCAGGATGACCCGCTTCTTCACACGCATCTTCCCCTCAGTACCAATTTGGCTTGACGCGGATGATCGAGCAGTCGGTTCCCTCGTTGAAGCCCGTCAGGTACTCGTTGAGCGGCTTGTCGAGCCGGTTTTCGTTGTGGGCGGTGACGTAGGCCTGCCGTCCTTCACCTTGGTGATGACGCCGGCGTGGTCGTTGGTGCCCTTGGTTCTGGTAGCGCTCGCCTTCGTCGGGCCGGGTGGGAGGCCGCCCGACTCCGGTGCGGTGCTCGGAGACCTCCTCGAGCACCCGCTGGAGCTGGGGGCCGGCCGTCGCCGTAATGCCCCGGTGTCAGAAGGATGGCGAGGGGTCGGCATCGTCCGGCGGCGAGGTGGATTTGGGTGGTGCCGGTAGAGCACCCCGTTGATCGCCCGACGGTGGTCGCCCACCGGTCCCCACTAGCACCACCGGGAGGTAGAAACGGCTCCAGCCGGTCCCACTCCGCATTCGTGAGATCCCCCCAACCCGTGAAGCCAGCCTGGCGCCCTCGCGGAGGTCCCGTCGAATGCCCTCCTGGGGCCGCGCCGGTTTCCCAGGGCCTGATCGGGGGACGCCGGGCGCCAAGGCACCTGTCGCGCTCGACCGCCACATAGGGGGGCGTTACAACGGGACTTCGGGCGAGAAACCGTCGCGCCTACCCACCCCCCGACCGGATCGAGACCATGACAGATTCCCGGCCTGCCGCTGCGGCGGTGCGGATCGTGCTGGTCGCCGACCCCGGAGTGGCGTCGGAGATCGCCCAGGGACTGGCTGACGAGCTGCCGCGGTTGCTGAGGCGGCGGGTCCGCGCCGACGTCGACTGGCAGGTGACGGCGCGCACGGCACCGCTGGTCGCGGACGAGCAACTGGGGGTCTCCTCCGTGACCGACGTCGTACGCCCGTTCCTCCCTCCCAGGTGATGGCACGTCTGCGTGTTCCGCGCCGACGCGGACGGCCCCGCACCAGGCCGGACGTGGTCCTGGCGGACAAGGCGTACTCCTCACGCGCGATCCGCGCACACCTGCACAAGCGCGGGATCCGCGCGGTGATCCCCGTCCCGGCGGACCAGCAGGCCCACCGGCTGCGGCGCGGCAGACAAGGCGGCAGACCACCGGCCTTCGACCGCGACGCCTACAAGCAGCGCAACACCGTCGAGCGGTGCATCAACCGCCTCAAGCAGTGGCGCGGCATCGCCACCCGCTACGAGAAGACGGCGACCATCTACCTGGCCGGACTCCACATCGCGGGCATCTTCCTCTGGTCCGCCCGCTGAACCGAAACCGCCTAGCGGCGGGTGAGGCGGGTGAGGGTGACCCCGTTGGGGAAGGCAGTGCGCTCGGCGACGTCGAAGACAGTGGGGTCGAAGGGCCCGTCGACTACCGGGACTCCAGTGCCGGCAATGACCGGATACGTCTTGATCAGCAGCTCGTCAATCTCGGGCATCAGGGTGCCCGCGAGCTGGCCGCCCCCGCAGAGCCAGATGTCCAGCACGGCGCTCACCTCGCTCTTGAGCTCGCGGACGAGGGCGAGCGGGTCACTCGGCACGACGGTGACGGCTGGGTCGGTGTCCGGCTTGAGAGTGCTGGACACCACGTACTGGCGCAGGTGCGCGTACGGGCTGGTGATCCCGTTGTCGAGGGCTGGGCGGTAGGTACCGAGGCCCATGACGACGGTGTCGAAACGCCGGTTGGGCGCGTCGGCGACGCCGACGGCCGCGCGGTAAGCGGTCGGGATGGTCTCCGGGTACAGCGCGTTCATCCAAGTCGAATAGGCGGCGGCCTGCTGCTCGTCGCCCTGCGGAAAGAAGTCGAACTCGCCGCCGGGACCGGCGATGCGGCCGTCGAGCGAGACGCCGATGTAGTACACGAGCTTCCGCAAAATGGTCCCCCACACGTAGTACTCTGATTGAAGTGGTTTGAACGTAGTACTACATCTGGAGTGGTGTCAAGGGTGAGACGGAATGACCGGCGGCGCGCGGCCCTCGTCGACGCGGCGATCGAGGTGCTGGCCCGGGAAGGCGCACGCGGTCTGACTTTCCGGGCCGTGGATGCTGAGGCGGCCGTTCCCGCCGGTACGGCGTCCAACTACTTCTCGAGTCGCGACGACCTGTTCACTCAGGCCGGCGCCCGGGTCTACGAGCGACTCCAGCCCGACGAGGCCACGATTGCCCGCCAGCAGGCGGCCGGCCGCGACCGGGACACCTACGTAGAGCTGATGCGCGAACTCGTTGGCCGCATCGCCTCCTTCCGCACCGGTTACCTCGCGCTGCTGGAACTCCGCCTCGAAGCCACTCGCCGCCCCGAACTGCGCAAGGTCCTCACGGAGCGAGTCCGGGCCGACGTGGATGCCAACGTCGCCTATCACGAGACTTCCGGTCTCCCCGGCGACACCACGGCGGTCAAGCTGCTCATGCTGACGCTGAACTGGCTGATCGTTGAACAGCTCACCCTGCCGGACGTCTTCACGGAGGCAGAGCGTGAACAACTGGTAACGGCCGCAGTGGAGCGCATTGTGGCGGCGGAGTAGCTGCCCGGCCCAGGATGACTCCAGTCTGCTGCGGTGGAAGAGAGCTGGACCGGACCGGCCTCGGCAGTCACCCGCTCTTGGTTCCGCCTGCTGATCCGAACGAAACGGCCTACGCCGAGCTCGCCTGGTTCGTCAGCTCCATGGGCATGGTCGGGGGTGCGTTCGGATCCGGGCTCGAAGACGACGGCACTGTCCGCAACGCGGCGTACGGCGAGCGTCAGCGGTGGCAGAAGCTGCGTGAGGAGAAGAAGGTGCGGGAAGAACAGGAGGGCGAGACGTAGAGCGCCCCAGAGCCGAGCCGTGCGGAGCTCCATCCATCCACCGGTCATCAGCGGCCCGTGCCAGTGCAGGAGGAGTTCGCCGCCGCAGCGGAAACAGGTGTGTTCCGTCTGGCCCTCGTCATCCTGATCGGCAGGATGCAAACGGAGGAGTTCGACGTCGCTGACCTTGCGATGTCGTCGCGTAGGTGTCGATCCTGAGGGTTCCCGTTCGTGTAGGAGGTGAGAGAACCCCCGCGACACCAAGGAGGTCGTCATGCAGCACTACCTGCTCAGCGTGATCCAGCCGGCCGGCGGTGAGCCGCCCCCGCCCGACGAACTCGCCGAGATCATGCGCCGGGTGGAGGCCTTCAACCAGGAACTGCGCGACGCCGGGGCCTGGGTCTTCGCCGGCGGGCTGCACGGCCCGGAGACGGCCACCGTGCTGCGCCCCAAGGACGGCGACGTGCTCATCACCGACGGGCCGTACGCCGAGGGCAAGGAGTATCTGGGCGGCCTGTGCCTCATCCAGGCCCCCGATCTGGACGCGGCGCTGGAGTGGGGCAGGAAGGCCGCCCTGGCCATCACCCTCCCCATCGAGGTGCGCCCCTTCGCGGCCACGCACTGATGCCCGAGACCGTCGACATCGCGGCCGTCTTCCGTGCCGAGTACGGCCGCGCCGTCGCCGTCCTCGTCCGCCACCTCGGCGACATCGACCTCGCCGAGGAGGCGGTCCAGGACGCCTTCACCACGGCCGTGCGGCGCTGGCCGGAGACCGGCGTGCCGCCGAGCCCGGCCGGCTGGATCATCACCACCGCCCGCAACCGGGCGATCGACCGGCTGCGCCGGGAGTCGAGCCGCGACGCCCGGCACGCCGAAGCCGCCCGGCTGTACGCGCCGGACACGCCGGCGGAGGAGGGCCCCGTGCACGACGACCGGCTCCGGCTGATCTTCACCTGCTGCCACCCCGCGCTCGCCCCGCAGGCGCGGGTGGCCCTGACCCTGCGCCTGCTCGGCGGGCTCAGTACGGCCCAGATCGCCCGCGCCTTCCTGGTGCCCGAGCCCACCATGGCCCAACGCCTGGTCAGGGCCAAGGCCAAGATTCGGGGCGCCCGGATTCCGTACCGCGTGCCGCGCGACGCGGACCTCCCCGATCGGCTGGCGGGCGTTCTGGCCGTGGTCTACCTGATCTTCAACGAGGGCTACACCGGTGATCCCGAGCTGTGCGACGAAGCCGTACGCCTCGGCCGGCTCCTCGCCGACCTCATGCCGGACGAACCCGAGGTCACCGGTCTGCTCGCGCTGATGCTGCTGACCGAGTCGCGGCGGGCCGCTCGGGTGGACACGCACGGTGCGTTGGTGCCGTTGGGGGAGCAGGACCGTGGTCGCTGGGACCGGGAGCTGATCGCCGAAGGGCAGGACCTCCTCCGCCGCTGCCTGCGCCGAAACCAGGCCGGGCCCTACCAGATTCAGGCCGCGATCAACGCCGTGCACAGCGACGCACCGACCGCGCAGACCACGGA
Source organism: Streptomyces sp. WAC04114 (assembly GCF_019733245.1). Taxonomy (NCBI): domain Bacteria; kingdom Bacillati; phylum Actinomycetota; class Actinomycetes; order Kitasatosporales; family Streptomycetaceae; genus Streptomyces; species Streptomyces sp. WAC04114. Next base: position 24,683 of record NZ_JAIGQA010000088.1, on the reverse strand, counting down.
CTGGGGCCAGATCCTGCGGCTCTACGACCAGCTCATGGCCCTCGCGCCCAGCCCGGTCGTCGCCCTCAACCGTGCTGTCGCGGTCGCCGAGGTCCGGGGCCCACGGCCGGCCCTCGACCTGCTGGACGGCCTCGGCCTCGACGGCTACCACGTCTTCCACGCGGTCCGCGCCGACCTGCTGCGCCGCCTCGACCGCAACACCGAGGCCGTACGGGACTACGAGGCAGCCCTCGCGCTGACCAAGAGCGCGGCCGAACGTGCCTTCCTCGAGCGACGCGCCCGGTCGCTCACACGCTGAGCGCCTCTCGCGCCGAGCGACCGGGTTCGGCCGCAGCAGCCGTGGCCGGACGGCTACAGGTACTGATGCACGCAGAATCCCTGGCCAGGGCGACGCTCATGGCTCATAGCTCCGCACATGGCACCGTTCGTGTTGCCGTCCTGGTGACGCTTCGGCGAACGGCGCGAGCACACGCAGCGATCGCCATTGCCCACGGGAACGTGTCTCCGGCTGCTGGGGCACCTGACCGGACCGGGCGCCCGGGCCGTCCACGTCCCCCCGGCCGCCGCGGGCTCCGCTCAGGCGGCCGTGCTCAGGGCGGGCTGCCCCGCCACGTCGCCCTCCTCCGTGCGGAGCATCACCGGCGTCGTGACCCGGCGCTGCCGGAGCAGGCAGCCCGCACCGATCGCGCCGGCGATGAGCAGACCGCCAATGACGAGGGCGCCGCGGGCTCCGGCCCCGTCAGGGAAGCGTTCGCACGCTGGTGGAGGGTGAGGAATGCGGCTCCAACCGGACGCAGCAGTGACCGGGGCTGGGCGCCAGGCGTGCCTGGAGGCCGCCTTCTGCGAACCCGTCCAGCAGGCCGCGGAGCAGGTGAAGGTTCATGCCGCACACCGTCTGGGTGTGCTCGCGTGCGAGCGCATGGAAGGGGCAGTTGCCCAGGACGACGGCGTCACCGTCAGAACGGGGTTCGAAGCCGTTGGCTTCCAGCACGGCGCACACATCCGTCTGGCCCGGGCCGGCGAGCTGCGCGCCCAGCTCGTGGGCCTTTCGGTGCAGAACTGAACGAACCGGTTCACCTGTGGATTCGGACTCCTCCAGCGCCTGGGCGAGGAGCCGTCCGGCCAGTTCGTAATGCCGCTCCGGGAGGCTGACGGTGACCTGTCTGGTGGACCGCTTGTAGAGCTTGGCGGGCCGGCCTGCTCCGGGCCCGGTGCGGCCGCTGCGCCGCTCGTAGACGACGTCGAGCAGCGATTCGTCGGCCAGGCGGTCCAGGTGGAAGGCCGCCGTCTGCCGGGCAAGGCCGAGGGTTTCGGCGGCTTCGTCGCGGCTGACCGGTTCCGGCTGGCGAACGACGTGGTCGTAGAGCCTCCTGCGGGTCGGCTCGTCGAGAGCGGCGACGGCGGAGACGTCGGGGCGGGCTACTTCCTTCGAGGGGTCCACGAACACCAGTGTAAAACCAACAGCGATTGACTAAAGAAGGCTTACGCGCTTCTATCGTTAATGAGAGTTGTCGATAGAAGGGTGGGCGTCATGTCGTCCCCAAGCACAACCACCACATCCGTCGCCTCCCGGCGGCCCGCGCTCAGCGATCCCGGCTACCAGGCGTTCGTCATCCTGCGCATCGGGTTCACTGTGGCGCCGATCCTGTTCGGGCTGGACAAGTTCGCCAACCTGCTCGTGGACTGGCCTGCCTACCTCGCCCCGTGGGCCAACGACGTCGTTCCGGGCAGTGCCCAGGCGGCCATGTACGCAGTCGGCGTCATCGAAGTCGTTGCGGGTCTTGTCGTCGCGCTCGCCCCGCGCCTCGGCGGTTGGCTGGTGGCCGGATGGCTCGCCGGGATCATCGTCAACCTGCTGACCATCCCCGGCTACTACGACGTCGCGCTGCGCGACTTCGGCCTGCTGCTCGGCGCGGTCGCCCTCGCCCGGCTCGCCCAGGGCTACAACGGCAAGCGGCAGTCTCACTGACGGAAGGCAGCAGTCACGGGAGGTGACGAGGCGGGTGGGCCCCTCCATCGGCTCACCCGCTGAGTGTGAAGGACGCCCGGTGCCCGCGGACCCCGTCCGCAACCGGCTCAAGTCCGGCTTGCGCCCCGGCCGGCGAAGTTGGACAAGGACGACTTCAAGCAGCGGAACGCGGCCCGCTGGGCGACCACGGTGACGGCGGCGATGTCCCCGGCCGCGGGCTCCCCGGTGCGCGGGTCGATCAGGTGGTGTGCCTCCGGCCCACCGCGACGCCGACGCTTGACGGTGGACAGCGGGTCGCCCCGGAGGCGGAAGGCCGTGTTCACAGCCAGCGGACCGTCCGCGCCACCCGGGTTACGACCGTCGCGTAGCCGATGCCGACCACCAGCGAGACGAACAGGGCGGTGAGTGGGAAGTCCTCCTGAAGGTAGGGGTAGACCTGGTAATGCGTCAGGTAGATGTACAGGGAACTGCTGGCCAGGACGCCGGTGAGCGCACTGAGCGGACCAAGGCTGGGCAGGGTCGGCACCCAGATCAGCAGTGTCAGCCCGGCGATCACGATGGTCGTGCGCAGGAGCTGGTCTTGGAAGAGGCCGGGCACGGTGAGCAGCAGCACCGCCGTCAGTATGGCGCGTTGCCGCACGGTGTCCGCCCGCGCGGCTGCCCATCCCCATGCGAACAGCCAAAACACCACGCTGGGACTCAGCTGGGGACGAGCGGACGCCAGGTCGAGCAGATCGTAGCGGCCGACCAAGCCGACGGTCATGAGGGCCAGGGGCACGCCGAACGTGTACCGCCGCTCCAGCCGGTCCAGGAGCGGCACGGCCGTGAGGAGGGCCAGGGCGATCAGGAAGTAGACGAGGGCCTCCACGAACCAGTAGGCCCAGTCGAAGCGGTCGTTGCCCTGGTCGAGGAGGGTGTTGAGCAGCAGGGCGTTCGCGGGGTCGTAGAAGTCGGTCAGGAGTACGGCGCCGGTGATCCACGCCATGCTCGGCAGGGCGATGCGGGCGATGCTGCGCCACAGGCGCCGTACGCGCTCGTGGCGTGTGGTGTCGGTCAGGAGGAAGCGGGCGAGGTTGTAGCCCGCCACGCCGAGGAGGATGTGAGCGAAGCCCTTGATGTCGAAGATGCGAATGTGTGAGCCGACGATGAAAAGGATCCCGACGGCACGTAGGACGACGCCTGTCTCCAGGGTGCGGCGGGTCCGCCAGGAGTGGGGGCTGGCCCAGGTTCTCAGTGCCCTGCGGATCCCAGGCCCCCGCCGGGGCACCGATCTGACGCGTTCGTCCGGCCGCTGGGCCCCGGGCGCGGCCAGGATCCGCAGCTCGCGGATGGTTCTCGTGTGCCAGTCGGCGGGCAGGTGGCCAAGCGCCTCCTCAAGGCGCAGCGACATCTCGACATAGGACAGGGAGTCGCCGCCCAGGCTGACGAAGCTGCTGTCCTCGGTGACGTCGGCGCGGTCGAGGATCTCCGCATAGAGGCGGACCAGATCTTCGACGGGGCCGGATGCCGTCTCCTCGGCGGGGCGCGTCAGTCGTCGTACGGCTTCGTAGTCGGGCTTGCCGGAGGCCAGGCGGGGCAGTTCGGCGACGGCTCGGACCCTTAGGGTGTGGGCCGGGAGGCCGCACTCCCGTGCGATCAGCCGCCGGGTGCCGGCTTCCCCGCTCGCCTCCCCCAGAGTGGTCACGGCCAGGGTCTCCCCGTCCCCCGCGCAGTACGCGGCGACGCCGTGTTCCTCCAGCAGGGTCTCGATGCGCTGTGGGTCGATCCGCAGACCGAGAATCTTCACGAAGCGGCTGCGGCGGCCCACGATCTGGTACAGCCCGTCGGGCGTGCGGCGGGCGAGGTCTCCGGTGTGCAGTTCCTCCATGGTCCGGCCGACGGCGAGATCGGCAGGGCTGTCTGCGTAACCGAGCATCACGTTTCGTCCGGAATAGACCAGTTCGCCGACATCTGGACCGTGGCCGTCGACCGGTTGCAGCCGGAAGGAGCCGCCGGGTATGGCTACGCCTATGGCCTCGGGGTGCTCGGCGGCGCGGTGCGGCGGGAGGTAGGCCATCCGGGCCGTGGCCTCGGTCTGCCCGTACATCACGTACAGCTCCCAGCCGGAGCGGCGGCCAAATTCGGCGTACCGGGCGACGCGTTCCGGCGCGAGTCGGCCCCCGGCCTGGGTGACGCGACGCAGGTGCGGCAGGTCCATCCGTGCGAACCCGACCCGGTCGAGCAGGTCGAAGGTGTACGGCACTCCTGCGAGCGAGGTGCCGCGGGCGGCCCGGAACTCCTTCCAGAACGCCGCTTCCGACACCGACTGCTCCGTGAGGATCAGCCCGGCGCCACGCAGCAGATGGCTGTGGATCACGGACAGGCCGTAGCAGTAGTGCATGGGCAGGGTGGTGGCGGCCCGGTCGGTGTCGTCGATGCCGAGGTAGGTGGCGATGGACTCGGCGTTGGCCTGGAGGTTGTCGTGGGAGAGCCGTACCAGTTTGGGTGAACCGGTGGAGCCGGAGGTGCTCAGCAGGAGGGCCAGGTCCGGGTGGAGGGTGTGGGCGCTCGTGGGGTGCCGCTCGTCGAGGGTCCAGGTCCCGTCGGCGTGTGGACGGGCCACGACGTCGGGGGCGTACGCCTCGGTCAGCGAGCGGATCGTGCTCTCGCTGTCGCCCGGGACCAGCAGCAGAGGGTGGCCGGCGGACAGGGCGGCCAGGTGCGTGACGAGGGCGTCGGCCCGGTTGGCGCCGGCCAGCAGTACCAGCCGCCGCACGGGCCCGAGGCGCTCGGCGGTGTCGGTCACCCGGTCGGCCAGTTCGCGATACGACAGCTGCCCCTGCGGCGTGACGAGAGCGACGCGGTCACCGTACGCCGCGAGTCCGCGCGCGAACGGCACCGCATTCGGCCGGGGCAGAGGCGGAGCGGGTGTGGCCGGATGGACGGCGGCCCCCGACGAGTCGTTCGGACGGGGCACCGGACGCGGAGCCGGGAGGGGCGGAGAGGAGTGGATCACGGGGCGCAGCCCTTTCCGCGGCAACGTCCGCTTTATCAACCCTTGACTGTTAGGCAAGGTTTACCTTATTCATAGCATGGTCGGAATCAAGCCACAGCAAGGTCACAGGATTGCTTCGCCCATCGCTCTCCACCGACAGATCGGCGACGTGCAGGCGAGCCCCTCAGGAAGGCACACAGACACCATGCGACGCCCCACGGCTCGTCAGATCACTGCGCTGGTCACGGCCGGTCTTCTGCTCCCCGCTCTCGCCGCCTGCGGCTCCGACGACAAGGGCGGCGAGAGCCGGAGCGGCGACTCCTCCCTCGTCATCTACTCCGGCCGCAACGAGAAGCTCGTCAAGCCACTTCTGGACAAGCTGGAGAAGGCAGTCGGCACCCAGGTCGAGGTGCGCTACGGCGACAGCGCGGAGCTCGCCGCCCAGATTCTGGAGGAGGGCGACCGCACCAAGGCCGGGCTGTTCTTCTCCCAGGACGCCGGCGCGCTGGGCGCCCTGTCCAGGGAAGGCATGCTGCACAAGCTCCCGCAGGCGACCCTCGACGAGGTCGACGACGCCTACCGCGGCTCCGAAGGCGACTGGGTCGGCCTCTCCGGCCGCGTCCGCGTCATCGCCTACAACCCGGACAAGGCCACCGAAGAGAAGGTCCCGGACAGCGTCTTCGACGTGGTGAAGCCGGAGTGGAAGGGCAAGGTCGGCTTCGCGCCCACCAACGCCTCCTTCCAGGCGTTCGTCACCAGCATGCGGGTCCTCAAGGGCGACGACACCACCCGCACATGGCTGGAGGACCTGAAGGCGAACGGCGCCAAGACCTACGCCCACAACCTCGCCACCCTGGACGCCGTCGAGGCCGGCGAGGTCTCCCTCGGTCTGGTCAACCACTACTACTGGTATGAGCGCGTCGCGGAGAAGGGCGAGGGCAAGGTCAACGCCAAGCTCAAGTTTCTGCCCGGCAAGGACCCCGGCGCGCTGATCAACGTCGCCGGCGCCGGCATCCTCAAGGACAGCGGGCAGAGCGCCATGGCGCAGAAGGCGGTGGACTACCTGCTCTCGAAGGAGGCGCAGACCTACTTCGCGGACGAGACGAAGGAATACCCGCTGGCCGCCGGCGTCACCAGCAAGGTCGAGGACCTGCCGCCGTTCGAGTCCCTGGAGTCTCCCGACATCGACCTCGGCAAGCTGGAATCCCTCCAAGAGACGCTGGCCATGCTCCAGGACGTCGGACTGGTCTGACCCACCGTGCCCACATCACCCACCTCGCGCCCGGCCGGAGCCCTCGTCGCCCCGCGCGGGCGCGAGGCCGAAGGCGGTCCGGACACAGGCCGCACACGAGGGACTCGCACGGCGGGAGGATTCCGCACGCCCGGGCACAGACCGCCCCTGATCCTGGTCGTCCCAGCCTGCGTGGCAGCCCTCTTCGCCGTCCTCCCCCTCGGCTACCTCGCCCTCCGCGCCCTGGAACGCGGCCCGTCCTTCGCCTGGGACGTCGTCGCCGACGCACGCACGCTCGACCTCCTCGGCCGCAGCCTCTGCCTGACCGCCGTGGTCGTGGCGGCCTGCCTGGTGCTGGGCATCTCACTGGCCTGGCTGACCGTACGCACCGCGCTGCCCGGAGCCCGCGCCTGGTCGGTGCTGGCCACGCTGCCGCTGGCCGTGCCGAGTTACGTGGCTGCCTTCGCCTGGCTGTCCGCCGAACCGGGCCTCGCCGGGTTCGGCGGCGCCGCCCTCGCCCTGACACTGGTCAGCTTCCCCTACGTCCACCTGCCGGTCGCCGCCGCACTGCGGGGCATCGACCCGGCACAAGAAGAGGCCGCCCGCTCCCTCGGTCACGGCCCGCTCAGTACCTTCCTGCGCGTCACCCTGCCGCAACTGCGACCAGCCGCCGCAGGCGGGGCCCTCCTGGTCGCGCTGTACGTGCTCTCCGACTTCGGCGCGGTCTCCCTGATGCGGTACGACACCTTCACCCGAGCCATCCACACCTCTTACCGGGCCTCCTTCGACCGCACTCCGGCCGCCGCGCTCAGTGTCGTCCTGGTGGTGATCACGATCGCGCTGGTCGCCGCCGAGGCCCGTACCCGCGGCCGGGCCGGTCACTCCAGAACCGGAACGGGCACTGCCCGGCCGTCGGTTCCGCTCGCGCTCGGCCGGTGGCAGCCACTCGCCCTGGTGTGGTGCGGGGCGGTGACGGCCGTCGCCGTCGCCTTCCCGCTGGGGACCCTCGGCTACTGGCTGGCCGTCGGCAGCTCGGCCACCTGGGACCTGGGCACGCTCGCGGACACCGCCTGGGCCACCTTCGGGGTCGCAGCCGCGGGCGCGGGCCTCACCACGGTTCTCGCTCTGCCGGTCGGGGTGATCGCCGCCCGGCACCGGGGGCGCGGCGCCCGCCTGCTGGAACAGGCGGCCTACGCGGGCCACGCCCTGCCCGGTATCACGGTCGCGCTGGCCATGGTCTTCTTCGCCGTGCGGTACGCCTACCCGCTCTACCAGCAACTCCCGCTGCTGGTCGGCGCGTACGCGGTCCTCTTCCTGCCGGTCGCGGTGGCAGCCACCCGTGCGGGTGTGCTCCAGGCGCCGCCCGTTCTGGAGGACGTGGCCCGCTCGCTCGGCCGCCGGCCGTGGCAGGTGCTGCGCGAGGTCACCGTCCCGCTGGCCGCCCCCGGCGTGGCGGCGGGGGCCGCGCTCACCTTCGTGGTCTGCATGAAGGAACTCCCCGCGACCCTCCTGCTGCGCCCCACCGGCATGGACACCCTCGCCACCCGGCTGTGGACCGAGACCGGAGCCGGATCCTTCGCGGCCGCCGCCCCCTACGCCGCCGCACTGATCCTGCTGGCCGCCGTCCCCTCGTATCTCCTAGGCAGGCACAGGACATGAACGATCTGTACGTCGAAGGGCTCACCAAGTCCTACGGAGCCGGCGAACCGGTGCTGCGGGACCTGGAACTCACCGTCCCGGCGGGCGCGTTGGCCGCGGTGCTCGGCCCGTCCGGCTGCGGCAAGACCACCATGCTGCGGATCGTCGCCGGATTCCTGCGTCCCGACGCGGGCACCGTCCGGCTCGGCGACCGGCTCCTGAGCGGGCCGGGTGTCCATCTGCCGCCGGAGCGCCGCCGTATCGGCATCGTGCCCCAGGAGGGCGCCCTGTTCCCGCACCTGAGCGTCGCCCGCAACGTCGCCTTCGGGCTCACCGGCGCCGACCGGGCCGAACGGCGGCACCGCACCGAGGAGATGCTGGAGCTGGTCGGCCTCGCCGGATACGGCGACCGTATGCCGCACGAGCTGTCCGGCGGCCAGCAACAACGCGTCGCCCTGGCCCGCGCGCTCGCTCCGCAGCCCCAACTCGTGCTCCTGGACGAGCCGTTCAACGCCCTCGACAGCGCGCTGCGTGCGGAAGTGCGCTCCGACGTACGGACCGCGCTGCGGGCGACCGGCGCCACTGCCGTCCTCGTCACCCACGACCAGCAGGAGGCCCTGTCCACCGCCGACCTCGTCGCCGTCGTACGCGACGGCCAGGTCGCCCAGTGCGCCACCCCGCAGGACCTGTACAACCGCCCCGCCGACGCCTGGATCGCCGACTTCGTCGGCGACGCCGTCCTCCTGCCCGCCACCATCGACACCGACGGCACAGCGAAGACCGCGCTGGGCCCCGTACCCCTCGCCGCGGCGCCTGCCGGCCTCCGCGCCGGCACCGTCCTGCTGCGACCGGAACAACTCCGTCTCACCGACGCGCACTCGGACGGCTCGGTCAACGGCACGGTGACCGACATCTGCTACTACGGCCACGACGCCATGGTCACCGTGAAGGTCGAGGAGCACGACACGCCGGTCGACATCCGTGTGGCGGGCCCCCTTCCCATCCGCCCCGGCGAGAAGACGGGCGTATGCATTGCGGGCGAGGCTACCCTGCATCCATAACGACTGCTCGGAGCACGTGCGCGCACGATTCCGCCTCACCACCGCCGAACCCGTGCACCCCAGTGGCGCGGTAACGGCAGCGCCGCCAAGGGCAAGATCCTCACGCGGTCAAGGACGAAGCGACCGCCGTACTGCGGCGGTCGCTTCGGTCATCGTGCAGTCAGGCAGACGGGCTCAGTCGTCGTCCCCACCCTGGCCGGCGCCCTCCACGTCCTCGGAGCCCTGGCCGACTATCTCGCCGGTGAACGCGTCGACGAGAGCCTCGAGGTCACCGGCCCCGTCCTGCGCCTCCACTTCCCACACCGCCCTGCCGCCCTCCTCGTCCAGCTCCACCTTGATCACAGGGCGCCGGGACGGTTGTCGGTGACGATCCCGGCAGCCTGGACACCGTTGACCGGTCGCGGCCCGAACTGGGCGTCGAGCTCCGGATCGATCTCGATCTCGAAGCCGGCCGACAAAGCAGCACGGACCGTGGCCTGCCGGCCCTGCGGCTCCTGCTCCGCCTGGCCTGCCGAGGGAGCAAGATTGCTCAGCTGCGCCAGGGCCGCCGATCGGCTCTCGGGGAAAGAGGCCTCATGCCACGCGGCAGGAAACCCCACAGGGCCTGGATCGACGCTGTCCGCGACGTCCAGGAGGCCGCGCGAGATACGCCTTCGAGCAGGGCAGGCAGCACCGTTTGTGGTTGATGCGGATGTGAGTCGAACTTGCGCAGCGACTTGTTGGTTGGGGGGACACGCTAACGGCTTGACCCCTACGAATCATTTGCTGACCTCACCCCGCCCATGCCCAGGCAACGCATCAACTGCCACGCAGGTTGGGGACAACCTCTAGGATCGGTCGGTGATGGAGAGCGCAACGCTTGCGGAAGTCTTCGACGAGCTGGCCGACAGCTATGACCACGGGCACCATGAGGAGATCGCACGGGCCTTGATCGCATGGGCTGATCCCGGTGCCACCGCCAAGGTCGCCGACGTGGCGTGCGGGGCGGGCGCGGTGGCGCTGCACGTCGCCCGGGGCCGGCCGGACACCGCACCGGCCGTCCTGGCCGTCGACCTGTCGCCGGGCATGGTCGCCACAGGCCGCGACCGCGCCGCCGGTCTCGTCCCGGTCGGCGCGATCGACTGGCGAGTCGCCGACGCCGTACCGCTGCCCGTCCCGGATCACTCCCTGGACATGGTGCTCTGCGCCTCCTCGCTGCACTTCCTCGGCCGTCGGGTGATGGACGACTGGCTGCGCGCCCTGCGTCCCGGGGGCCGGGTGGGCTTCACCCTGCCGCTGGCCACACACTTCCGCCCATCGGAACGCTTCGCCCGCCACATCTCTCGTGACGTGCCGTTGCCCCGAACCGTACGGGAGGCCGACGCCTGGGCGACTTCCTGCGGTTTCTCCGAGGCAGCCTCCCGGATCCTCGACCTCGGAGCACGCCGTGTGGCCGTCATCGTGGCGAACGCGCCCGCCGGAGACTGAAGCCCGGCCTGCGGGTTCGGCCCGACGACGACACCGTGCGGCGGCAGGTGCGCACCGGCGGCTGCAGATAGGTCGGCCGGTGCGCGTCCCAGGAGCGGCGCAGCGGGTCGCGGACCGCTCGTACGCACAGCCCGACGGGAGTGACCACCGCGAAGTACAGTACGGCCGGCCCCAGGTGCCGCAGCCGCTCAGTCCAACGGGATCGCGGCACGCCAGTCGCCCTCCTCCCGCCACTCGGGCTGGTCCCGCTTGTCCAGCAGGAAGTCGCCGAGGACCAGAAGATCGATGCGCGTGCGCATGAAGCAGGCGTAGGCCTCCCGGGCGTCCCGCACGATCGGCTCCCCACGCACATTGAACGACGTGTTGACCAGCACCGGACAGCCCGTCTTCTCCCGGAACGCGGTGAGCAGCGCGTGGAAGCGCGGGTTGTGCTCGGCCGTCACCGTCTGCACGCGCGCCGAGCCGTCGACATGTGTGACCGCCGGAATGGTGGAGCGCGGCACCCGCAACAGCTCCAGTCCCGACGCACCCTGCGGTGGCTGCCCGCACTCCTGCCGTCGGGCGGCGGCGACCTGCGCGGTGAGCAGCATGTACGGGCTCTCCTGGGGTAGTTCGAACCAGTCCTTCGCGTCCTCGGCGAGTACCGCGGGCGCGAACGGCCGGAAGGACTCGCGGAACTTGATCTTGAGGTTGAGGGCGGACTGCATCAGTGGGTCGCGGGGGTCCGCGAGGATGGACCGGTTGCCCAGCGCACGCGGCCCGAACTCCATCCGCCCCTGGCACCAGCCCACCACCCGGCCCGCCGCCAGCTCCGCCGCGACCCGCTCCACCAGCGCCCGCTCCGGCAGCCGTACGGCGGGGTAACCGCCGTCGGCGAGGAAGTCCTCGATCTCCCGGTCCGAGCAGGCGGGGCCGAGCAGCGCCCCCGCCATCGCGTCCCGGCCGCTGCCGACGTGGGCGCGGGGCGCTCCCCGGTGGTGCGACTCGGCCAGGGCCGCCCCCAGCGCTCCGCCCGCGTCCCCCGCCGCCGGCTGCACCCACAACTCGTCGCACACCCCGTCCGTGAGGATCCGCCCGTTGGCCACGCAGTTCAGCGCGACGCCACCCGCCAGGCACAGCCGCCGTTCCCCGGTGCGTTCCAGCACCGTGCGGGCCAGCCGCCGCAGCACCTCCTCGGTGACCTGCTGCACGGACGCCGCCAGGTCGAACTCCCGCTCGGTCAGCGGGCCTTCGGGAGTCCGGCGTGGGCCGCCGAACAGCTCCTCGAAGGCCCGGCCGACCATGGCCAGCCCATACTGGAAGGTGAAGTAGCCGAGGTCCAGGCGGAAGGAGCCGTCCGGTTTCACGTCGATCAGCCGCTCCCGGATGAGCGGCGCGTACCGCGGGGTGCCGTAGGGCGCGAGGCCCATCAGCTTGTACTCGCCCGAGTCGACCTTGAAGCCGCAGTAGTACGTGAACGCCGAGTACAGCATGCCGAGCGAGTGCGGGAACGACTGCTGCGCGAGGGGGACCAGTCCGGTGTCCCGGCCGTGCCAGAGCGTCGTGGTCTCCCACTCGCCCACGCCGTCCACGCACAGCACCGCCGCCGAGGAAAACGGGCTCGGGAAGAACGCCGATGCCGCGTGCGAGGCGTGGTGCCGGTGCGCCACCACCGGCGGTAGCGGCCGCCCGCGGGTCAGCTCACCCAGCCGCGCCCGTACGTCGTCCACGGCGCGCCGCTTCCAGCCGGTCCACTCGGGCCACGCCCGGCGGAACACCGGGTAGCCGCGGGGGGCCGTGGCCAGCCAGGTCGCCAGCACCCGGCGGAATTTCAGGGCCGGATCCTCGTAGAACGCCACCGCCGCCAGGTCGTCCAGGCGCAGCCCGGCCTCACGCAGGCAGGACGCGACGGCGTGGGCAGGGAAGCTCGCGTCGTGGCGGCGCCGGGTGAACCGCTCCTCCTGCGCCGCCACGAGCGGGACGCCGCCGGCCACGACGGCGGCCGCGCTGTCGTGGTAGTAGGCGGAGATGCCCAGGACCGGGCGGTCCCGGCCGGTCCCGCTGCCGGAACGGGCCATCTCAGAACAGGGGGTAGACGGAGGCGTCGTCCTCGGGCTGTGGGCGCAGCCCGTGCGGCGGGGCGTCGGTGGAGGAGGCGGGCCGGTGCCGGCGGCGCAGCCAGGAGGCCAGGCGGCGCACTGCCGGCACGGACGCGGGGCCACTTCCCTGGGGGGCCTTGCCGTGCGCATCATGCGGGGACTCGGGCATCACAGGCTCCTCACGCCAGGTCGAGACGGTCGGCGAGCTGTCGGGCCACGAGGTCGTAGCCCAGATCGGTGCAGTGCACCCGGTCGATGAACAGCCAGTCCTCCGGGCCGGCCACGTCGGCCAGCGCCACGTTCATGTCGAGGAACGGCACGTGCAGACCCGCGCATCCGGCGGCCAGCCGGTCTGCGTAGGCGCGGCCCACCGCCATGGTGGAGATGTCGTTGTGGAACCGGCGGAAGTTGGACACCTCGTCCAGCTCCTCGAACAGCAGCTTCTCCCGGGGCAGCGGCTCCTCGCGCACCCAGGGCGCGAGCGGCTGGAGGACGAAGGTCAGCCGGGCGCCGAGGCCGTCCGCGAGGGTCTTCCACGCCCCGAGGTGGCGTAGCGTCAGTTCTGCGGCGTACGCCACCCGCCGTTCCGGTGGCGGGACGACGTCGGGGGCGGGCCCGCAGTCGAAGAACGCACCGTGCCGGCCTTGCTTCTCCTCGGGCAGTCGGCTGAGCACGAGATTGTTGACGCCGGACACCAGCACGATGTCCTCAACGGGCGGCAGTTCGTGCAGGAACAGGGTGAACAGCATGAGTTCCTGAGCGGAGTTGTGGCTCTGCCCGGCGATGTTCAGCCAGGGCAGCCGGGGCGCGTGGGCGTTCCACAGCCGGGCGGAGATGGTTGCCGCGTCGCCGGTGGCGCCCACGCCGAAGACCGCGGAACTGCCGGCGAGCACCCGCACCGGGCCGTCCGGGCGGTCGTCGCCGACGCCGGCCACAAGCCCGGCCGGCCCCGGCGTGACCCGGAAGCCGTGCCGGTCGGTCGTGTAGACGGGCGTCTTCTCGTTTCCGTACTGGAAATAGCCCAGGTACGGCTGGTCCTCCAGGACGAAGGTGTAGTGCTCCATGTGCGGGGCGAACTCGGCGCGGGGTGAGGTCATCGCGAAGGGGCTCCCGTGGCTGGGTGGGACGGTCGGCGTGCGCTCAGCGGGCGGGCTGCGGAGGCGGCGGCTCGGGCAGGGAGCCGGGCCGGTCCTCCCGGATCAGGTCGGCGTTGATGGCCATGCCGGCCAGCCCGCCGCTGGCGGCTGCCATCGCGGCCTGCTGCATGTTCCGGCCGAGGTCACCCGCCACGTACAGCCGGGGCAGGCTGGTGCGGCCGCGCTCGTCGGTCTGCACCGACTCCAGGTCCGGGGCCTGCAGCCAGGGACGCAGCGGGTCCACCCGGGGCTCGATGTCCAGATGCAGGAAGAGGGCGCCGTAGGCGGCGGACTGGCCGTCCTCGAAGATGACCTCGACCCCTTCGGGGTGCGGCTTGAACTCGCTGATCCCGTCGGCCACCACCGGCACACCGGCCGCGACGAGCCGGTCTCGTTCGTCCTGCGGGAGGACGCGCCGGTCGGAGAGGTAGGTGATGTCCTCGGACCACACCGTCAGAGTCGCGGCCAGGCACTCGCTGGGCACGTTGCCGCCGTACACGGCGAAGCTGCGCGCACGTACCTCCCAGGCATGGCAGTAGGGGCACTCGAACACCGCCTTGCCCCACAGGTCCGCGAGGCCCGGGACCGAGGGAAGCACCGAGCGCACCCCGGCCGCGTACAGCAGGGTGCGGGCGTGGAAGGTGCCGGACTTCTTGGTGGTGACGACCACCCGGTCGCCGTCGCATCCCGCCGACATCACCTCGTCGTCGCGGAAGGTCACGTCGTACGCGGCGAGCTCGGCGCGGGAACGGGCGCGGAAGTCCGCGATCGTCGCCCCGTCGTTGGTCAGCACGTTGTGCATGACCCCGGCCGCCATGTTGCGGGCGTCACCCGAGTCGATCAGCAGCACCCTTCGGCGTGAGCGGCCCAGGTACAGCGCGCCGTTGAGGCCGGCCGGGCCGCCTCCGACGATCACCGTGTCGTAGAGCTGTGTGTCCAACGGTCACCCCTTGTCGAGTAGGTCGTTGTGCGGGGACGGGCCGGCCGCCTCGGTGTCCTCGCGCACCGGCGCGAGGAGCAGCAGCGCGCCCGCCACCAGGACGGCACCGCACACCACGAAGACGGCGGGCACGGAGAGGGCTTCGGCGAGCAGACCGCCGAGCGTGGCGCCGACCGGCATGGAGCCCCAGGAGCACAGCCGGGACACGCTCATCACCCGGCCCTGCAGCGGCTCCGGCGTGAGCCGCTGGCGCAGCGACATCACCGGGATGTTCCAGCCCATCATGAAGACGCCGTTGGCGGCCAGTGCGAGAGCGGCCAGCGCCGGTTGCCGCAGGAGACCCAGCGCTACGTACGCGGCGCCCGACGCTGCCAGGGACCACCGGGCCAGCCGCAGTGCGGTCAGCCGGCCGACGGCCCGGGGCGCCAGCCAGCTGCCCGCGACGGCGCCCACCGAGCCGGCGGCGAGCAGCAGCCCGTACCCGGTGCCGTCCAGCCCGAGAGCATGGTGGCTGAGCAGGACCAGCATCGAGAACGTCGCCGAGAACACCAGCCCGTACAAGGTGCTCGCGGCGAGGGTCAGCCTGAGCGTGCGATGGTGAAGGACGAATTCGAGGCCCGCCCGGATGTCGCGCAGCACTCCGCCGCGCGTGCCCGGCGGGACGTCCGGGCGGGCGGCGCGGGGGAGCGGGGCGAGGCCGAGCATGAGCAGCGCGGCCAGCGCGTACATCGTGCCGCCGGTCGCCACCGCCGCGACGGCGGTCACTGCCACCAGGAGGCCCGCGACGGGCGGCCCGACCATGTCGTTCAGCACGATCTGTGCCGCGGACAGCCGCCCGTTGGCGCGCTCCAGCTGCCGCTCGTCGACCAGCCGTGGCAGCATCGCGGGCGCCGCCGTGTCGGCGAGGGTCTCGGCGATACCGAGCACGAACGCCAGCGCGTACAACAGGGCCAGCGGGCGGTGGTCGGCGAGGGCCACCGCCGCTGCGAGCAGGGCCGCGGCGCGTACCGCGTTGCTGGCGAGCACGATCCGGCGCCGGTCCAAGCGGTCCGCCAGGACGCCCGCGGGCAGCGCGAAGAGCAGCCAGGGCAGCATGTTGACGGTGGTCAGACCGGCGACCACTGCGGGGTCGGGATGGTGTGCCACCACGAGCAGCGGCAGCAGGGTACGGGTGATGCCGTCGCCGGCGTTGGAGGCGGCGGTCGAGGCCCACAGCCACCGGAACGGGCGGCCGAGGTCCGCCCGCCGGCCCGGTCCGGTCGCTGGCCGTGCGGTGTCAGTCAACAACGCCTCCCCGGGACGCGTCGTCCTGCGGCACACCGTCGCCGGACCACGTCCGCAGGCCCAGCAGCCGTTCGCCCAGATCGCTCAGCCGTGCCGGTCCCCACAGCTCGGCCTCGTCCTTTCGCACCCCGCCCTCGGGGGGATGCGGAGGCACCCGGTCCCGCCAGAACCGCACCCGGGCCTCCCGCAGTTCGGCGTGCTCCTCCCAGGCGGGTGCCATGGTCAGGTACTGGGCCATGCGCACCCGGTCCTCGGAGACATTGGGATGCACACCGTGCGGCAGCAGGCTGTTGAAAATGATCAGGTCACCGGGACGGACCCGGGGCACGGTGATCGAGTAGCCGGTGATGTCGGGCGTGAACGGGTCGCGGTCGGCGGGCTGTTCACTCACCCACTTCTCCCACTCGGTGAAGATCTCCGGCACGCACTGGAACCCGCCGATCTCCTCGTCGCCGTCGGTGAGCGAGAGCACCGCCTGACAGCTCACCGGCAGCGGATCGGTGGAGGTGCCCACGTCCCAGTGGACGAACCCTTCGAAGGCGCGTGGCCCCCGGTTGGGCGGGTTGACGTTGGCGAAGTCGATGGTGACCCACAGGTCGGCGCGGTCCCAGATGTCGGCGAAGGCGCCGTAGACCCGGGGGCTCTGCCGCACGTCCCACTGCGCCTGGTGGTTGTACATCTCGACCAGACCGCTGTGCCCCGGGAGCCGGTCGTTGCCCGTGTGCGGCGAGGCCCAGGTCGACGGGTCGTCCGGACGCATGTCCAGGAAGGAGTACAGGCCCTCGGTCAGGGCGGCCACGGTCTGCGGCTCCACCGCCTGACGCACGATCACATAGCCCTGGGTGACCCACTGCTGCCAGTCCGCCGGGGACAGGACGCGCAGCGGCTGAGTCTTGACGATGTCACGCAGGGGAACGACGGCCACGGGTACTCTCCAGGTCAGGGGTCGCAGGTTGCTGGACGGGGCGGGCCTCACTCGACGATCAGGCGCTGTTCCGGCAGTGCCACGGCGTCCAGTTCGGTGCCGGTGAGCAGCTCCAAGGCTTCGTCGAGGCGGTTGAGGAGCGGGCGTCCGCCGGCGTTGGCGCTGGTGTTGATCAGCACGGGCAGGCCCGTGCGTGTCCCTACCGCGTGGCACAGCCGGTGCAGCAGGGGCTGAACGCCGGGCGTCACGGTCTGCAGCCGGGCGGTGCCGTCGATGTGCCGAGCCTCGGCCAGCTGCCGGGCCCGGTCGGGCCATACCCGTACCGCGAACAACATGGTCTCGGCGTGGTCCAGGGGTCCGGTGAAGAACTGGTCGGCCACCTCCTGCGGGCAGATCGGCGCGACCGGCCGGAACCACTCACGTTGCTTGATCGTCTCGGAAACGTACCGGCGGGCGCCGCTCCAGTGGGCCGAGACGAGCAGAGAACGGTGACCGAGGGCTCGCGGCCCGGTCTCCAGGCCACCTTCCAGCCAGGCCACGCACCGCCGCTCGGCGAGTAGTTCGGCGACACGCTCGACGAACTCCTCGTCGTCCACCGCGCGTCGCACGGACAGCGCCGGCTCTGCAGGTGCCGCCGCGGGGCGGGCCGCCGGCTCCGTGTCGTTGCCCTCCAGGGCCTCCAGGCCCGTCAGCGCAGGTCCGGCATAGGCCAGCGGCGCCCAGCGCGAACCGGCCGGCAGCGCGGGCCGGTCGGCCGGATCGGCGACGGCAAGCGCCGCGCCGAGCGCGATTCCCGAGTCGTCGCAGCACGTCGGGATGTGGATCCGGGAGAACAGGCCGGACTCGGCCAGACGTGTGTTGGCGGTGATGTTGAGGGCGCAGCCACCCGCGTAGCACAGCGTGGTGTAACCGGGGAACCGGCGGCTGATGCCGGTGACCAGCTGGAGCAGGTCGTTCTCCACGGCGTGCTGCAGGGTTGCCGCGAGGTCCCGGCAGACCCGGTCCTCGGGAGAGGTCCCCACCAGGGTGGTAGCGCCGTCCGCGCTGCGGATCTCGTCAGGGAACACCGAGCCGAAGGAGTGCACGACGTCGTCGTCCGAGGAGTCGGCGAGGCCCGCGTCCAGGTAGCCGCCGCTGACCGAGTCGTACTCCCACCAGCTGTCGGCGTAGCGCAGCGCGGTCCCGGTCAGCCTCTTCTCGTCCAGCACCTCGTACAGGTCCGGTGCGGCACGCCGGGTGGACTGCGGGACCAGCATGGCGCGCAGCACCGGCAGCAGGGCCTCGTCCGTCTCCCCGGTGGCCGTCAGTCCGAGCAGTTTGCCGGTGTCGAACTGACTGCCGTGGACCCGCCGGGACAGCGCCTCGTAGACCAGGCCGAAGCGCGGGCCGCCGCGGTTGGTGAAGGACATCACCGGAGTGAGCCGGTCACCGTCGCCGAGACAGACCATGCCGCACTCGGCGTAGTTGCCCGTCCCGTCCAGCGCCAGGACCAGGGCCCTGCGGACGCCGGAGGTGTGATACGCAAGGGCAGCGTGCGCGTAGTGATGGCGCACCGCGATGAGGGTGATGTCGCCGAGACCGTCGGCCAGAGGCCAGTCGACGGGCTTGATCACACGGGTCACCGCCTCGGCCAGGCCGGTGACACCGGGCGCCGCCCAGCGGGCGTCCTCGTTGACCAGCTCGACCAGCGCGGGCGGCACCACCTGGCATCGCGGTGTGTACCAGTCCGCCACGGCGACCCGGGTCACCGTGCTCCCCGCCCGCTCCCGCAGCTCCGCCAGCCACTCGGCGGCGGCCTGAGGGAAGTCGCCGTTGCCGCCGCACACGTGGCGCAGGCCCAGCCGTCGCTCCGCCTCGATGACCCGGTAGCCGTCCGCGTCGGTGAGTGCGGCCCCGGCATCATGGCCGAAGTGCAGTCCGATCGTTGCCATGGAACCAGTCACCCTTCCTCGGCCCGGAACTGGGTCACGGGAGCCGGGTCGTGGACCCGCGGGCGGCCGCACCGTGTCGGGCGACCCGTCGGGGAGTACGTCGGCGCCGGAGTCAGGACAAGCCGGCGAGGCTCTGCGCGTGATGGCGCTCCAGCAGTCCCTGCACCACCTCGCGCATATAGGCGCAGTAGCCGGGCGACATCACCTGGATCGAGCCGTTCTCCTCCTCCAGAGCGCCGGCGGATCCGCCCGAGCAGGTGCCCTGCAGCTCACAGCCCTGGCAACCGGGGCCGTTGGTGTAGGCCCGCATGCCGTAGTCCTGGTAGGCGGGCGAGGCGAAGATGCCGCGCCAGTCGTCGATGGTGCCGAGCTTGCGGGCGGTGGCCTTGCAGGCGAACACACTGCCGTTGGGCTCGATGGAGAGCTGACGGCCGACCGCCGGGCAGGTCTTGTAGTCGGCCTGCTCGGCCCACTTGGCCTCGTCGATGATCATCTGGAAGGTCTGATACCAGTAGCCGCTCAGCTGCACGCCGCGCTCGCGCCCGTAGTCCACTGCGGCCAGCAGCCGTTGTGCCACGTCGTGCGGGCTGTGCTTCTGGAAGAATTCCTTCGCCTGGAAGGACACGATGACGTCCAGGCTCTCCAGGCCGGCCTCGGCGACGAAGTCGATGAGCGGGGTGCCCCACTTGTCCCAGGTGTACTGGGAGAGCACCGAGGTGATGCTGACGGGCACGCCCGCGGCCTTCATGTCGAGGATCGCCTTGCGGACCACCGCCCAGGGAGTGCGCTGCTGCTGCCCGCCGCGGAACTCGCCGGTCTCCGGGACCAGGTAGTCGATGGAGACGGTGGTGTCGACGCGGTGCTCGGCGAGCGCCGCCAGCAGTTCGGCGTCGATGCGGGAGCCGTTGCTGGTCAGGTCGTAAGAGAGGGAGACCCCGTCATGGCGGTCGCCGAAAGTGCGCAGCACGTGGAGGATGGTGTTCCGGGCCAGGGTCGGCTCGCCGCCGAAGAAGGACACCGAAAGATGGCCGCCCCCGTTGGCCTTGCGTAGCTCGATGGCCTCCCTGACGGTCTTCTCGGCCACCTCGCGCGACATGTGCATCGACGGATTGCGGCCCTCGTCCGAGCCGTGGTTCCAGTCGCCGCGGGCGAGCGTGGGTCCGGAGTCCGGACGGCCCGGGGCGTCCTCGCGGGAGCGGCGCAGCTCGACCAGGACCGGACCGGGTTTCACCGACTCTCCGGAGGTGTTGCGCTCCTCCACACCACCGTCGAAGTTGTACGCGAAGCAGCCCTGACAGGAGAAGTTGCAGGCGTTGGTGAGCACGAGCTGGATGGAGGAGTGGAAGACGCCGCTGCTGAGCACTTCACGCCTGCTCTCGAGCAGGGTGTCGATCTCCTTGGCCTCGTCCTGCCCCGCCTCGACCAGGAAGCGGGCTTCCACCAGGTCACGCAGCGACTCCTCGTCCACGCGTTCGCGTAGCCGCTGCCAGCTGATGCCCCCGGCGGCCTCCCGCAGGAGTTCCACGATGTCCCGGTCGATCAGCCGCGCATTTCCGAAGAGTGAATGAAAGGCCATGTTTCGCTCGCCGCCCGAGAATGCGTCGAGCCGGCCGCCGAATGAGCTGAAATCCCGATCATCCGCGCCGCGCAGGGTGCGGATGTAGCGCGAGGACTGGTACATCGAATTCTGCATGCCTGAAGCCTTCTCCCTGCGGGTCACGAATTCCGGCGCGACGGAAAGGTGTATACGAAGGCCGGGACGGCGGCGCCGCGGCCACAGGCGCGCGGCGTGGAACAAGGTCCCGGCGCGCGCGATGCCGGGGCCCAGCCGGCGAGCGGGGCCCCGGGTGGCTCAGCCGTTAGGCCGGCTCACACTCTTTTCGTTGGTCAGCGGAGGCCGAGGTGGTCTCCGTCCGCTGACGCTGGGGCGTGATGGTCGGGGCGTTGCCCCTGTCCGGCGAAACGAACGCGCACGGACGGCTCGACGCGGTGACCGCGGGTCGGGCGACCTTCCTGACTTCGGCCATACGGCCCTCCTCAGTGGGTGAGGCAAACAATGCGACCCACTGAAGCAGAAGTGAGCGAGGCCCTATAAGACGTCAACCGGTCATGCTGAAATTGCCCGTTTGTCGACGGGTGACGGCGATATCGATCACGCATTACGAGCCGCGTGGCTCCCTTTGGGGCGGCCTCACCTGCTCCCCCTGCTTGATCAATCCATTGACGACGGCCTGCTCTGCGTCGGCCGAAGTTCCGCATGCCGGAGGGCTTTTTGGTCACACAGGGGATGCGACCGACGGATCGTCAGCGCCAACCCGCCCATCGGCATCCTCGCCGTGCGGCACTCCTTCCTTCGCCGTACGCCCCCAGTCGTCGGCGAGTGCGAGAACGAGCAGGAGACCACGCCCGGAATGGGTCGTCCTTCGCGGTCAGGCGCGGCTGGGACACGTACACGTGCAAAACTCGGCGGAGTGGTTCACGGGCACGCGGACCAGCCTTGAGCAGGGCCCGGTGTCGTACAACCACTCGTCTGCTCGATCGCACAGCAGAGCGGAGCCGACCAGCTCCACGGCCACAACGCGGTCGCCCTGACCATCGCGCTCGGGCCCCTGCTGTCTGCTCCCGCAGGATGCGGGCCCACGTTTCCCGTAAGCCGGCTGCGCCGTTCTCGTCTCCAAAAACTGGAAGAAGGCAGGCGTGACGCTCGTAGGATGCCTACATGCCCAAGCCGTTACGGATGAGCCGCCGCACGTGGGTTGCCGCGTGGGTGGTGCTGTGCGTGGCCGGTATCGCTGCCACCGCCGCCCTGAACGCCTTTCCAGCGCCTGCCCCGCAGCCCGAGAAGCCCGTCAGCGCCGAGTGCGCCGCGTACATCGCGGACATCGAGACGCAGATGGCCAAGGCCAAGAGGGAAGGCAACGACGACGGCGTGCTGGCCTTCACACGAACCCGGGCCGATGCGGAGGACTGCAGCGATGAAGTTCTCGACCACTTCAGCGGCGACCGGTGAGCCGCCGTACAGGGCTCGCCGTGACAGCGGGGCTGGTCCGCGCCGGGGCCGTGGCGATCATCGCCGTGATCGCCGTGACGGAACCGCAGCCGCAGCCCACTCCGCCGCGGGTGTACTCCTCCTGCCTGGCGGCCGACACCAATCCGATGCCTGTGGGCGACGACCCGTGCGAGGGCCGTTGAGGGACCGCTGAGTGACGGTCCCTCTCAGGACGGCGACTGAGGCCCCTGCCAGCCCGCGTCCCTCCGGCCGGCGCCCGCAGCCGGGAGGCCACCAGCGCAGCCCCGGGCCCCGAGCCAGAGCACCGCCCGGGAACAGGCAGCGTGGGCGCGCCTCGCCGAAGTCGAGGCGACCGCCGCCGAGGCGGCGGGCACGAAAGCTCAGCACAAGCAGCAACCAGCCGAGCACACCGTGGCCCAAGCCCGGCGCCGCGAGCGCCAGGCGCGGGTGGGCGCACGCACCTTGACCCGGGAGAGACCTCATGGCCGTGCGGCAGCAGCGTGGTCAGCCGACGCGGCGGCGCAGGGCACTCAACGAGTGAGCGGGCGCCCGTAGTGCCGCACCGCGCCGTGCCGCTCAAACATCTTGGCTCCCATGGACTGCCGAGATCATCGGGGGTCGCGTCGGGAACGGTGGCCACCCATATGGCCCGAGCCATCCGCCGCCTGCAGCCGCTACTGGAAAGCCTGGCTGTCGTATTCCGTGGAAGGAATCGCCGAGGGCGGGGGCGCGACGTACGCGGATGCTCCGAGAGCGGCTTCGCACTGAGCGCCCCCGTACCGAAGCACCAAGTCGCGGCCCAAGCCCAGCCGGAAGGAGCGACGACCCTTCCTATGACGGGGACTGAGGACCTGCGCCCGCCCCACGCGGTGCTGCGCCGACGCCGGCACTGCACGGTCTGTGCGCGACCGGTCTTCGACCGGTGTGGCGTTGTTCGGGTAAACAGGGTGGTTGGGGGTAGAACGGCGTGTGGCTCTTGTGGGTGCAAGGGCTGGAGCGTGCCCGGTATGCGGGCTGCTCTCGTGCATAGATCGAAGGATTGACGGTATGGCCAGCGGCACCGTGAAGTGGTTCAACTCTGAGAAGGGCTTTGGCTTCATCCAGCAGGACGGCGGGGGCCCTGACGTGTTCGCGCACTACTCCGAGATTCAGGGCAGCGGGTACCGCGAGCTGACCGAGGGCGAGCATGTGACGTTCGAGATCGGTCAGGGGCAGAAGGGGCCGCAGGCGCAGAACATCGTTCGGGGCTGATCGACGGTGGGGTCCGTGGCGTGTGCGTCACCGCCGCGGACCCCCAGCGCGGCTTGCGCGCGGGGCCGTCTCAGCGCCCAGTGGAGTCCGAGGTCGGCGAGCGCTCGATGCGTTCCTGCGACAGCGTCGCCGCGCGCGAGCGCTGGTGGCTGACCCACGCCCCTGGTGCTGTGACCGTGAAGGTTCGCCGGGTTGGTCGCGACGCCCCCTCCATCACCGAGTGTTGGACAGCCCAACCCGCCCGGCGGTTGAGCATCCTGAGGTCCTCCCTCAGTGGGTGCGCCTCCTCCGCAGGGCGGAGGCAGCCCGCCGTAGCGGACGACGCGCGGCTGCCATGTTCAGAGCCAGCATGTAAGTCATGACGACAGCCAACGCCCCCCTCCCCGCCGCTGTGCCCGCGCCTGTCTGGGCTCGCCGCGGTGCCCACGCCATCGCGCTGTGCGCGGTCCCGTCGGGTCTGTGGCGCATCGCCATGGCATCCGGTCTCTATGTGGGCTATAGCGACCAGGTGCTGCGCGATGTCTTCGACATCCCGGGTTGGGGCATTGCCTACGTCGTCGGTCTGTCCGTCCTTGCCGAGCTGGCGGCTCTGTTTCCGCTACTGCTCGTCAGCGACCGGTGGCGGCCGCTGCGCCCCGGGGCCATCGCCGCGCTCGCCTGGACCGCCTCAGGCGTCCTGGTCCTGGTGGCGCTATGGCAACTCGTGGTCGCTTTCACCGTCGAGAGCGAGACATACATGGCGAGCGGTACGGCACAAACTGTCTGGGGTATCGCCTTCGCACCGCTGTTCGCCATCCCTGCCCTGATGACCGCGGTGACCTGGTCGTACGCACAGCGGCACCGGGCACGGGTACAGGCATAACCCCGATGTCGGCGCTGCCAGGGGCGGCTGGTCTCGCCCGCCGCCCGCCGCCGCCCACCGCGACGCCGTAGCAGCCCTGACCCGTCCGGTGCGCGCCTCGATCGCAGTGCCTGGCCTCGCCGCGGACACAAGCCGCAAAGACGGCGTCCCGGCCAGCAGGGCGGCGATTGGCCGGCCGTTGCCGCGATCGGAATTCTGGTTGCCGCATCTTCCTACGTCACAGCGGTGTCGTCGCACGTCGTGCCGCCCGTACGACCGGCGTGCCCTGGCCGAAAAGCCTTCCCACCCTCAAGCGGGAGCAACGCGAGTACCCGTCCCGAGCGGAACATGACCGACCGCTCCCATCATGTGAACGGTGAGGCAGATGTGACGAAAGCGCCGGGGCCGAGGCAGGCCCCTGATGGCTTGTGGACGGGTGACGGTGCCGTGCCTGTAGGTGTGCCAGCCCTTGCGCTCGGGGTCGTAGGCGAGGAAGTCGATCCGGGTTCCGGGAGCTTCGTGCGTGTAGTTCGGGTAGACGATCTGCGCGCCCTTGGGGAACAGATAGGTGCCGCCGGGCTGGACGGTGAAGTACACCGGCACGGCACTGTTCTCGGGCAGCGGGAACGGGGGCCGGTCGACGGGGATCGCGGTGATGCCCAGCTCGGTGACCGGCTTGCCATGTTCGTCGCGTACCACCGAGCCCTTGGGGATGCGCACCTCAAGCCCGGGGATCTGCGGGGTGGTCAGCGTGACGTCCGACCTGGTCGGAGTGTCGAAGGTGACGGTGTGCTTGGTGTCCAGGGGCGTCATCCACACGGGGAAGCCCAAGTCCGTGCTGCGGCCCGCCACCGGCCGGATCCGGATGTCGTAGCGCCCGTAGCTGCGCTTGGCGGTCTTCGCGCTCGCTCCGTCCACGACCAGGGTGGTGGCCTCGGCACTGATAC
>NZ_JAIGQA010000087.1:0-30963 GCF_019733245.1 Streptomyces sp. WAC04114 | reverse complement strand
AGCCCGCTCCGGCCCCGGCGCAGCCCGCTCCGGCCCCGGCGCAGCCCGCTCCGGCCCCGCAGGCCCCGTCGGCTCCGGCCCCGCAGCAGCAGACCACCCCGGCTCCCGAGCCGGCTCCGTCCGCTCCCGCGCCTGCCCCGGCTCCGGCCCAGGCCCCGGCCGCTCCGGCCGCCGCCAAGCCGGCCGACGACGGCGCCTACGTCACCCCGCTGGTGCGCAAGCTCGCCGCCGAGCAGGGCGTCGACCTGGCCACCGTCAAGGGCACCGGCGTCGGCGGCCGTATCCGCAAGCAGGACGTCGTCGCCGCCGCCGAGGCCGCGAAGAGCGCCGCCGCCACCCCGGCCCCCGCCGCTGCCGCCCCGGCGGCCGCGAAGAAGGCCCCGGCGCTGGAGGCGTCCCCGCTGCGCGGCCAGACCGTGAAGATGCCGCGGATCCGCAAGGTCATCGGCGACAACATGGTCAAGGCCCTGCACGAGCAGGCCCAGCTGTCCTCGGTCGTCGAGGTCGACGTCACCCGCCTGATGAAGCTGCGCGCCCGGGCCAAGGACGCGTTCGCGGCCCGTGAGGGCGTCAAGCTCTCGCCGATGCCGTTCTTCGTCAGGGCCGCGGCCCAGGCGCTGAAGGCGCACGCGCCGATCAACGCCCGGATCAACGAGGCCGAGGGGACCATCACCTACTTCGACACCGAGAACATCGGTATCGCGGTGGACTCCGAGAAGGGCCTGATGACCCCGGTCATCAAGAACGCCGGTGACCTCAACCTCGCCGGTATCGCCAAGGCCACGGCCGACCTGGCGGGCAAGGTCCGCGCCAACAAGATCACCCCGGACGAGCTGTCGGGCGCGACCTTCACCATCTCCAACACCGGTTCGCGCGGCGCGCTCTTCGACACGATCATCGTGCCGCCGGGCCAGGTCGCGATCCTCGGCATCGGCGCGACGGTCAAGCGCCCCGCCGTCATCGAGACGGAGGAGGGCACGGTCATCGGCGTCCGCGACATGACGTACCTGACCCTGTCCTACGACCACCGCCTGGTGGACGGCGCCGACGCCGCCCGCTACCTGACGGCGGTCAAGGCCATCCTGGAGGCAGGCGAGTTCGAGGTCGAGCTCGGCCTGTAGGCAACACCAGGTCTTGAGCCTGCTGCGGTGCCCCGTCCGGAACGTCTCCGGGCGGGGCACCGCGCTTTGGGGCGCTCGAGAACTCGGTGTGACCTGTCGTCGGGCGGCTGCGGGTTGTGTGGGGCTCTTCGCGCGGTTCCCCGCGCCCCTTGAGGCAGGCCCGCCGCGCGTGTCTGAGGGGCGCGGGGAACTGCGCGACCAGCCACCCACTACCCGCAGCCGCCCGACACCCCCGCGCCCCGAGCTCTTGGGCACCTCACGCCCCACCCCGTGTAAGCCTGATCTCACCTGCGCAAAAGCACCCCCGTCGGCTCACCCGGCGATGCGTCGTGGCCGTATTGTCTAAACGTCAACGCCCTAAGGAGCCCTCATGACCGCGCCCGTCATCCACTCGCTCCGCGAGCAGATCCGCGAGCACATCCTGGAGGGGATCATCAGCGGACGCTGGCAGCCGGGCGAGCGGATCGTCGAGCGCCGGATCGCCACCGAGCTGGAGGTCAGCCAGACACCGGTCCGCGAGGCCCTGCGCGAGCTGGAGTCCCTGCGCCTGATCGAGTCCGCTCCGAACAAGGGCGTGCGCGTCCGCAACCTCACGGCCGCCGACCTGGAGGAGAGCTACCCGGTCCGGGCCGGACTGGAGGCCATCGCCGCGGAACTGGCCGCCCAGGGCCTCGCGGAGGACTGCTCGGCACTGGAGCCCCACGTCAGCGCCCTGTACGAGGCCGACCGCAGCTCCGACGGCACGGCGCAGGTCCGCCACACCGTCGCCTTCCACCGCGAACTGGTCCGCGCCGCGGGCAACTCCGTGCTGCTGCACACCTGGGAAGGCCTCGGCATCGAGGTGTTCACGGCCCTGTCGATCCGCTGGCTGGGCACGCAGCAGCAGAGTTACGCGGAGGAGCACGAGGAGCTCGTCGCCGCGTTCAAGCGCCGTGACCCCCGGATCGCCGAACTCGTGAAGGCGCACGTCCTGGGCTGCGCACCCCGGGCGTGACACCCGAGCACCCTCTCGCTCAAACGCCTCCGACCTGCGAAAACCGTTCGAAAATCGGTCACCGCGTGCCACCGCCGGAGGCACCGCGTGCCTATTTTCTCGTGATCAAGAGGTTTTGCCCCTCAACCCTTTGATCGATCATCGATCAGCGAGTTAGAGTCGCCAACGGGCTTGCCACCCAAGCCCCAGCCCTGTCCTGCCAAAGACAAAGGGCACCCCCGATCCCCCTTGTGTGAGGGAACCCCCTTCGACTGAGGAAGGCGGCGACATGACCGACCCCAACGCCATCCAGCCGAGCGAGCTCGACCAGCTCCCCGACCGGGACCCGGAGGAGACCGCCGAATGGCAGGCCTCCCTGGACGCGGTCACCAAGGCTGCCGGGCCGCACCGTGCCGCATATCTGATGCGCCGCACGCTGGAGCGCGCCGAGGGCGCCGGCATCGCGCTGCCGAAGCTCCTCGAGACCGACTACGTCAACTCCATCCCGACCTCCGCCGAGCCGTCCGTGCCCGGTGACGAGGCGATGGAGCAGCGGATCACCGCCTGGAACCGCTGGAACGCGGCCGCCATGGTGACCCGGGGCAGCAAATACGGCGTCGGCGGTCACATCGCCACCTTCGCCTCGGCCGCCTGGCTGTACGAGACCGGCTTCAACCACTTCTTCAAGGGCAAGGAGGCCGACGGCTCGGGCGACCAGCTCTACATCCAGGGCCACGCCTCCCCCGGCATCTACGCCCGCGCGTTCCTCGACGGCCGGCTCAGCGAGGAGCAGCTCGACAACTTCCGCCGGGAGGCGGGCGGCAACGGCCTGCCCTCCTACCCGCACCCGCGCCGCCTGCCCTGGCTGTGGGAGTTCCCGACGGTCTCCATGGGCCTCGGCCCGCTGTCGGCGATCTACCAGGCGCGCTTCAACCGCTACCTCGCCAACCGCGGCATCAAGGACACCGCCGGTTCGCACGTGTGGGCGTTCCTCGGCGACGGCGAGATGGACGAGCCCGAGTCGACGGCGGCCCTCGCGCTCGCGGCCCGTGAGGAGCTGGACAACCTCACGTTCGTCATCAACTGCAACCTGCAGCGCCTCGACGGCCCGGTCCGCGCGAACTTCAAGATCGTGCAGGAGCTGGAGGCCCAGTTCCGCGGTGCCGGCTGGAACGTCGTGAAGACGCTCTGGGGCACGGCGTGGGACGAGCTGTTCCAGCTGGACACCACGGGCGCGCTCGTACGCCGCCTGCGCCAGGTACCTGACGCGCAGATCCAGACGTACCAGACCCGCGACGCGGCCTACATCCGCCAGGACTTCTTCGGCGGCGACCCGGCGCTCGTGGAGATGGCGAAGCTGCTGAGCGACGACAAGATCCTCGAGTGCTTCCACCTCTCGCGCGGTGGTCACGAGGCGCGCAAGGTGTTCGCCGCGTACAAGGCCGCCGTCGAGCACAAGGGCGCGCCGACCGTGATCCTGGCCCAGACGGTCAAGGGCCACACCCTCGGTGAGGGCTTCGCGTCGAAGAACGCCAACCACCAGATGAAGAAGCTCTCGGTGGACGAGTTCAAGAACATGCGCGACCTGCTCGAACTGCCGATCAAGGACAGCGACTTCGTCGACGGCGTGGTGCCCTACGGCCACCCGGGCGCCGACTCCCCCGAGGTCCGCTACCTCCAGGAGCGGCGTGCCGCCCTCGGCGGTCCGGCCCCGGCCCGGCGCGTGCACCCGGTCGCCCCGCTGCCCGCCCCCGCGGAGAAGGCGTTCGCCTCCTTCGACAAGGGCTCCGGCTCGCAGAACGTGGCCACTACCATGGCGTTCGTCCGTCTGGTCAAGGACCTGGTCCGCGACAAGGAGACGGGCAAGCGCTGGGTGCCGATCGTCCCGGACGAGGCGCGCACCTTCGGTATGGAGTCGCTGTTCCCGTCGCTCGGCATCTACTCGCCGAAGGGCCAGACGTACGAGCCGGTCGACCGTGACCAGCTGATGTACTACAAGGAGGCCAAGAACGGCCAGATCCTCAACGAGGGGATCACCGAGGCCGGTTCGATGGCCGACTTCATCGCCGCTTCGACGTCGTACGCGACGCACGGCGAGGCGATGATCCCGTTCTACATCTTCTACTCGATGTTCGGCTGGCAGCGCACCGCCGACCAGATGTGGCAGCTCGGCGACCAGCTCGGCCGCGGCTTCCTCGTCGGCGCCACGGCCGGCCGTACGACCCTGACGGGCGAGGGCCTGCAGCACGCCGACGGCCACTCCCCCGTGATCGCGGCGACCAACCCGGCGGCGCTGTCGTACGACCCGGCGTTCGCCTACGAGGTCGCGACGATCGTCAAGGACGGTCTGCGCCGGATGTACGGCGAGGCGGCCCCGGGTGAGGACCAGGACGTCTTCTACTACCTGACCGTCTACAACGAGCCGATGCCGCAGCCGGCGAAGCCGTCCGTGGACGGGATCGACGAGGGCATCGTCAAGGGCCTGTACCGCTTCAACACGGCGGAGTCGGCGGGCATCACGCCCCCGGCCAACGCCCCGCGGATCCAGCTGCTCGGCTCCGGTACGGCGATCCACTGGGCGCTGAAGGCGCAGCAGCTGCTCGCCGAGGAGTGGGGCGTGGCGGCCGACGTCTGGTCGGCGACGTCGTGGAGCGAACTGCGCCGGGACGCCCTGGAGGCGGACGAGGCGCTGCTGCGCGGCGAGGAGCGGGTCCCGTTCGTGCGGCAGGCGCTCCAGGGTGCCGAGGGGCCGGTGCTGGCGGTCTCCGACTACATGCGCCAGGTCCCGGACCAGATCGCGCAGTGGGTCGAGCAGGACTGGTCCTCGCTGGGCGCCGACGGCTTCGGCCTCTCGGACACCCGTGAGGCGGCCCGCCGCCACTTCGGCGTGGACGCGGAGTCGATCGTCGTCGCGGCCCTGGCCCAGCTGGCCAAGCGCGGCGAGGTCAAGGCGACGGCCGTGAAGGAAGCGCGCGAGCAGTACGGTCTGTGAGCACGGACCGTTGATCGGCAGGCCCCCGCCCCGGCGGGGGCCTGCTGCATGATGTGGCCATGCGTGCTGCCCGGCTGATCAAGATGGTGCTGCTGCTCCAGTCCCGGCCCTCCATGACGGCCGCCGAACTCGCCCGTGAGCTGGAGGTGTCGGAGCGGACGGTCACCCGGGACGCGCAGGCCCTGTCGGAGGCGGGCGTGCCGGTGTACGCGGACCGGGGCCGGGCCGGTGGCTACCGGCTGGTCGGCGGGTACCGGACGCGGCTGACCGGGCTGCACCGCGGCGAGGCCGAGGCGCTGTTCCTGTCCGGCGTGCCGGGGGCGCTGCGCGAGATGGGTCTGGAGGACGCCGCCTCCGCGGCCCGGCTGAAGGTGTCGGCGGCGCTGTTGCCCTCCCTGCGGGACGCCTCCAGGACGGCCTCCCAGCGGTTCCACCTGGACGCGCCGAACTGGTTCAAGGAGCCGAGAACGCCCGAGCTGCTGCCGGCCGTCGCCGACGCGGTGTGGGACGACCGGCGGATCGGCGCCCGCTACCGGCGCGGCGAGGACGAGGTCGTGCGGGAGCTGGAGCCGTACGGGCTCGTGCTGAAGGCGGGCGTCTGGTACCTGTGCGCGCGGGTGGCCCGGGAAGCGTCCTTCCGGGTGTACCGGATCGACCGGTTCACGGCGGTGGACGCGGACGGCGAGCGCTTCGAGCGGGAGCCCGATTTCGACCTGCCCGCGTTCTGGGAGGAGCGGGCCGAGCAGTTCGCGCGGTCCATCCTGCGGGCGCGGGTCGTGGTGCGGCTGTCCCCCGACGGCGTACGCGCCCTGCCGTACGCCCTCGACACGCTGACCGCCCGGGAGGCCCTGGCGGACGCGGACGCCCCGGGCGAGGACGGCTGGGTGACGGTGGCCCTGCCGGTGGAGTCCGAGGAGGTCGCCCGCACGCAGCTGGCGGCGCTGGGACCGGAGGTGGAGGTGCTGGCTCCGAAGAGCCTGCGCGAGCGGTTCGCCGCGGACGCGGAGCGGCTGGCCCGGCTCTACCGGCCCGACAGCGGCGCATAACGATCCCGCGCACTCCGGGTGCGCCCCCGTGCCCCAGGCCCGATGCTGGACCCGTGATGGACGAGACGGAGTTCTGGGAGCTGGTGGACGACGCCCGGGAGGCCTCCGAGGGCGACCCCGAGGAGCAGGCCGACCTGCTCGTGGACCGGCTCGCCCAGCTGGACCCGGACTCGGTCCTGGACTTCGCCCGTCACTTCGAGTCCCGCTACAACCGCGCCTACCGCTGGGACCTGTGGGGTGCCGCGTGGGTGCTGCTCGACGGGGCGAGCGACGACGCCTTCGACTTCTTCCGGTGCTGGCTGATCGGCCAGGGCCGCGAGGTGTTCGAGGGCGCCGTGCACGACCCGGACGCGCTCGCCGATCTGCTGGACGACTTCGACGAGGAGATCGACGGCGACGGCGAGGAGCTCGGCTACGCGGCGGACGAGGCCTACGAGCAGCTCACCGGCGTGGTCGCGCCCGACCTGGAGCTCGCGCCGCCGCCCCCGGAACCGGAGGGCACGCCGCTCGACTTCGAGAACGAGCGGCTGCTCGCGGAGCGCTACCCCCGGCTGTGGGAGCGTTTCAAGGGCTGATCAGGGCTGATCAGGGCTGATATGGGCTGATCAGACGGCCCGGCGGCGGCTCGCGCCGGACGGGACGTACGCGTGCGTCCCCTCGGCCCGCTCCGCGTGGCGCAGGGCAAGGGCCTGAGGGCGGTGGAGGCGGTGCCCCCGGCCGGGCCCAGGACGACGGTCGCGACCGCGCACAGCAGTGCCCAGGGGCTGCACGCGGCCCCGGCTCCCCGGCGCCACGGGGATCTCAGGAGGCCGCGCGTTCGCTGTGGCCTTGCTGTGGTCCGTCCGGCCGGCCCTGGAGCCGGGCCGCGAGCTCCCGGATCTCGGGCAGGCGGGCGTGCAGGGCGGCGCCCGGGCAGCTGGTCATGTAGCCGTCGTTGTGGCCGGCGAGGGCGGGCAGCCGGGCGGTGGATCCGGCCGCGTACCGGCTGAGGCCGTTGCTGGAGACCAGGCGGACGTCCGAGCGGGGGTCGGTGCCGGTCAGGCCGAGCTTCCAGGCGGACAGCGCGGCGATCGAGCGGATCATGGGCTGCGGGACCGGCATGCCCTCGGTGAAGGTGCCGAGGGCGGCGATGCCCGCCGTGCGGTGGTTGAAGCCCTGGGTGTGGGCACCGGTGACGGCGCGTTCCACGCCCCCGGCGCGGCCCTCGTAGATGGTGCCGCAGCGGTCGACGACGAAGTTGTAGCCGATGTCGTCCCAGTCGCGGGTGCCGGTCTGGCCGGTGTAGAGGTCCCGGATGATGCGGGGCGCGTCGGCGCAGTCGTAGCCGTTGGGCGAGTCCGTGTGGTGGACGAAGACGGCGGCGACCCGGTCGTCGTAGCGCGGGCGCGGCTGGGCGCGGGCGGCGTCGCCCAGCCAGTGCGCTCTCGGCTCGATGGGCGGGCGCGGGGCGGTGTAGGAGGTGGCCGGGGAGCGGGGCGCGGCGCGGGGGCCGGTGTCGGCGGCGTTCTCGACGCCGTGGGCGCACAGGAACAGCGCCACGACGGCGGCGACGCCCGGCAGGGAGCCGAGCAGCGCCCTCGCCGCGCGCGGCAGGCCGGCTATGCCGGGTGTCCCGTCGGCGGAGTGCCTGCGTGCGCCCCGCCGTCTTCGGAAGACACGCATGGTCCCACTGTCGGCCTGATCCGGTCCGTCCGCGATGTGTGCTGTGCCACCCGGTGGAACCATCGTCACGGTCCGCGACGTTTCTCCCTGTGCGCGCCCGCGCCGATTCCGATCAACGCGTGCGCGTGTGACTGATCACCGGGCCCTCCCCCCGCGTATTAAGGGGTTCCGAGAGAAAGGCGGCGTGCGTGGACCTGCTCGACATCCTGCTGTTGCTGGTCGTCCTGGCCTACGCGGCGTCCGGGTACCGGCGCGGGCTGGTGGCCGGCTGTGTGTCGCTGGCGGGCTTCGTGGGCGGTGCGGTCGTCGGCGTGTGGGTCCTGCCGTGGGTCATGGACCTGGTGGAGCCGGGGTCGACGCGGGCGACGGTGACGGCGGTGTTCACGGTGCTGCTCCCGGCGGTGGTGGGGCACGAGCTGGCGGGGCGCCTGGCGCTGCGGCTGCGGCGGGAGCTGGAGCGGGGACCGCTGCGGGTGGCGGACGGCGTCGGCGGGGCCGTGGCCAACGCGGTGGCGGTGCTGATCGTGGCGTGGGTGGCGGCGAGCGTCCTGGGCGTGTCCTCGTCGCCGCTGGTCACCTCGGCGATCCGGGACTCGCGGCTGCTCGGCGCGGTGCAGCGCACGATGCCGGACACGACGCCCGCGTGGTTCTCGGGGGCCACGTCCGCGCTGACGCAGGCGGGCTTCCCGCAGGTCTTCAACCCCTTCGAGAACGAGTCGACGGCCGAGGTGGCCAAGCCCACCGGCGACAGCGTCACGGCCGCCGCGACCGACGCCGCCAAGCGGAGCACGGTGAAGGTCGAGGGTGTCACGGGCACCCAGGGCCGCGAGGGCAGCGGGTTCGTGTACGCGCGCGAGCACGTGATGACCAACGCCCATGTGGTGGCCGGCATCGACGAGCCGACCGTGCAGATCGGCGGGGTCGGGCGGACGTACGAGGCGCGGGTGGTGCTGTTCGACCCGCAGAAGGACGTGGCCGTGCTGTACGTGCCGGGTCTGAAGGCCCCGGTGCTGCGGTTCGACGACGACGCCGAGCGCGGCGACTCGGCGGTCGTCGCGGGCTATCCGCAGGACGGCGACCTGGACCTCCAGGCGGCGACGGTCGCGAACCGGGTGCGGGCGACGGGCCAGAACATCTACAACGACGGGACGGCCACCCGCGAGATCTACTCGATCCGCTCCACGGTCCGCCCCGGCAACTCCGGCGGCCCCCTGCTCACCACGGACGGCCGGGTGTTCGGCGTGGTCTTCGCCCGCTCCACCTCGGACGCCGAGACGGGCTACGTCCTGACGGCGGACGAGGTCGCCTCCGACGCGCGAAGCGCCGCGGGCGCGACGACCCCGGTGGACACCGGCGAGCCGGCCGCCTCGTAGCCCCGGCTCACAGGAAGCGCCCCATGAACACGTCGTCCACGTAGATCCCGGCGAGCAGGAACTCCTCGGGCAGGACCCCCTCGACCACGAACCCCTCGGCCTCGTAGAGCGCCCGGGCGGCGGTGTTGTGCCCGAGGACCCGCAGGGTGATGCGGCGGGCCCCACGCCGGCGGGCCTCGTCGAGGGCGGCCCGGACCAGCGCCCGCCCCGCCCCACGGCCGCGCGCCTCCTCGGCGACGGCGAGGCCCTGGATCTGGCGCACATGCCGGTTCGAGTCGAGCGGGGTGGGGAATCCGAGGTGGACATAGCCCGCGAGCCGCCCGTCGAGCTCGGCCACCAGGCAGTCCTCGGGGGCGTGCCGCTCGCCGAAGAAGGGAGGGTACGGCGGCTGCGGCTCGGGCATCACCGCGTGCAGGTGCGACCAGGTGAGCCGGTCGAGCAGGGCCAGCTCCCCGTCGTCCTCGGGCCGGGCGACACGGATACGCGGTGCGGGGAGCTCGGGCATGGGCGTCACCCTACGGCGAGCGGATCAAGGCCTTGCAAGGGATTTACGGAGCGACCCGGCAGGATGGGTTCATGGAGCGTTCGAGAATCGCGGTGGCGGGGGCGTCCGGCCTGATCGGCGGTGCCCTGGTGCGGTCCCTGACCACCGACGGGCACGAGGTGCGCCGCCTGGTGCGCGGCACGCCCCGGGCGGCCGGGGAGATCCGCTGGGACCCCGAGGGCGGGCACGTGGACGCGGCCGGGCTCGCAGGCTGCCACGCCGTGGTCAACGTGGCGGGGGCCGGCGGGCGGATGGGCGACGGCCGGCAGTACTGGTCGTTCGTCGCGCTGCACGACGAGGTCGCCGCGATCCGGCACCTGATCGACACCGACGGCCTGTCCGGGCCGTTCAACATCACCGCCCCGCACCCCGTGACGAACCGTGAGATCACGGCGGCGATGGGCCGCGTGCTGCACCGGCCGACCCTGTTCCCGGTGCCCGCGACCGTCCTGCGCACCGTGCTCGGCGAGATGGCCGGGGACGTCCTCGGCAGCGCCCGGGTGCTGCCGACGCGGCTGCTGGAGTCGGGCTTCCGCTTCGCCTTCCCGGAGATCGAGGGGGCGATCCGCGCGGCCCTGTGACGGCCTCCCCGCCCGCCGGAATGCCCGGGCGGCGCCCACCGGCCGCATGTCCGGGATCCGACCGGTGGTTCCGAGACAGCTCCCCTGGGCGCACACCAGCCCCCTGCGACCGCTTCATGCCCACCAGGCGTCCGTATGCGACCGCTGTGCGACCGTGCCCTGCCGATGCGCGACTCCCCCTGACCGATCACGGTCCTACCCTCGACCAGAACTCGCGTATCCCTGCGGCCTGTTGAGGGCATGACGTCTCCAGCGCCCGCGCAACCTCGAGGAGGGGCACGTGCTTGAGCCCGCGTACCAGGCGGACGTGGTCGTCGTGGGGGCCGGGGTCGCCGGACTCTCGGCCGCGCAACGGCTGACCAGCGCAGGAGTGACGACCATGGTCCTGGAGGCCGGCCACGGGGTCGGCGGCCGCATGGCGACGGAGAAGGTCGACGGCTTCCGGCTCGACAGGGTCGGCCAGTTGCTGTCCACGGCGTATCCGGAACTACGGCAGACACCCGGTCTCGACGGCCTGGTGCTGCGGCCCTTCACACCCGGCGTCCTGCTGCACGGCGACGGACGCCACCACCGCGCGGGTGTCCAGCCGGGCGCAGGGGGCGCACGGGGCGCACTGCACGCGGTACGCGCGCTGGCGAGTGCTCCCCGCCCGCCGTCCGCACCCAGGCCGCCGAGGAGGCCGATGGCCGTGCCCGGCCGGCAGGTCTCCGTCCCCCGGAGCCGGTCCGGCGCCCCGCTCGGCACGGCCGTCGACCAGGCCCGGCTGGGCGCCGCCCTGACCCGGCTGGCGGGCACACCGGCCGAACGGCTGCTGGCCCGGCCGGAGTTGCCCGCCGGCCAGGCCTTGGCGGCCCGTGGGCTGCCCGCCCGTACGATCGACGGCTTCCTGCGTCCGCTGCTCGCCGCGCTGTTGTGCGACCCGGGCCTGACGACGTCCAGCCGGTGCGCGGACCTCGCGCTGCGTGCCTTCGCACGGGGGCGGCTGTGTCTGCCGGAGGGTGGCGCGGAAGCCCTGCCGGAGCTGCTGGCGCGTACCCTGCCGCCGGGTACGGTCCACACCGGTGTGCGCGTCACCTCCGTCTCGACGACGTCGGTGACGACCGCGGAGCACGGTGAGATCCGGTGCCGGGCCGTCCTGGTGGCGACGGGTGCGCGCGCCGCCGCCGAGCTGCTGCCCGGGTTGCGGGTGCCGGAGTTCCATCCGGTGACGGTGGTGCACCACACGACGGACGAACCTCCGGCGACGGGGGCGTCGTTGCTGCTCGACGCGGATCTCGGCGGGCCGGTCGCGCACACGGCGGTGGTCAGTGACGTCGATCCGTCCCGAACGCCGGCCGGGCGGGCGCTGGTCTCCTCCACGGTGCTGGGGCCGCCGCCGGGTGATGTCGACACGGCGGTGCGGATGCATCTGGCGCGGTTGTACGGGGTGTCGACGGCCCGGTGGGAGACGCTGGCCGTGCACCGGACGGCGGAGGCGGTGCCGGCGATGCGGCCGCCGCATGATCTGCGGCGGCCGGTGCGGCTGCTTGCGGGCCTTTACGTGTGCGGGGATCACCGGGACACCAGCACGGCGCAGGGAGCTTTGCACTCGGGGCATCGGGCTTCGGCGGCGATCCTGGCGGATCTGGGCGCGGGGCGGTCGATGCACGTTGCCGATCCTGTGCGGACTGTTCCGAGGGCCGCGTAGGTTGTTCGTCGGGTGCAGGCGCGTGGGGGTTGTTCGCGCCCACGCGGCGGAGCCGCACATCGACACAGCCCCGCGCCCCTGAGGCCCCTACCCCAACGCCGCTACCTTGTCGCGGTAGCTGCGCACCGGCGCCGCGTCCCTGTACGGCTCCAGGCGTCGCTCGAAGTCCCTCACGTACTCCACCGCCCTTACCGAACGCATCTCGGCGGCCTGGCCCGCCGCCTCCGCTCCCAGGTGGCAGGCCTGGTCGAGTTCGCCCAGACCCAGGCGGGCGGTGGCGAGGACCACCCGGCAGAAGAGGCGGCTGCGGGCGAAGGAGGGGGCCCGCAGCTGGAGTGAGCGTTCCGCGTGCTGGGCGGCGGCGCGGAACTGCTGCAGGTCGCGGTGGCAGTGGCCGAACTCGTCGGCGAGCTGGGCCTCGTCGAAGAACTTCGCCCAGTGCGGCACGTCGTCGCCGGGCCGGGCCGTCTCCAGGGCGCGTTCGGCGCGGACCAGGGCGGCGGTGCAGGCCCGGACCTCGCCGAGCACCCCGTGGCCGCGCGCCTCGGAGGCGTGCAGC
Source organism: Streptomyces sp. WAC04114 (assembly GCF_019733245.1). Taxonomy (NCBI): domain Bacteria; kingdom Bacillati; phylum Actinomycetota; class Actinomycetes; order Kitasatosporales; family Streptomycetaceae; genus Streptomyces; species Streptomyces sp. WAC04114. The sequence goes on along the minus strand of NZ_JAIGQA010000087.1, from coordinate 18,425 downwards.
AGGGCCTGGAGGACGGGCGGTCCGGAGGTGCCGACGCCCTGCTGGGCCACGCGGGCGAGCTGGACGGCCTCCCGTCCGTGCCCGAGGTAGACGGCCTGGCGGCTCATGGTGATCAGCACATAGGCCCCGTACGTGCGGTCCCCGGCCGCCTGGGCGAGCCGCAGCGCCTGCACGAAGTAGCGCTGGGCGAGTCCGTGCGCGGCGATGTCGTACGACGTCCAGCCCGCGAGCCGGGTCAGGTCGGCGGCGGCCGCGAACAGCCGGCGGCCGGTCTGCTCGCCGTAGGTGCCGCGCAGCATGGGCTCGCACTCGTGCTCCAGGTAGCGCACGAGGGCCTGACGGGCGTGGCCGCCGCCGTAGGCGTCGTCGAGGGTGCGGAACAGCTCGCCGACCGACCGCAGGGCCGCGATGTCGCCGGCGGTGACCTTCTGGCCGGGTCCGCGTTCGGCCTGGCCGCGCTGGCGGGGCAGGGACGGCACTCCCTGCTCGGCCATGCCCGTGGGGCGCAGGGCGGGGCGGCCCGGGGACGGGATGCGGGCGGAGGCCGGCTCGCCCCGGGTGACCTTCTCGTCGGCCCGGCCGATCAGCCAGTCCCGGCTGGGCACGACGAGCCCGGCCGGGGTGAAGGCGATCTTGCGGAGCTCGGCGTGACTGCCGGAGTCCTTGCGCCACAGCCCGCTGACGATGTCGACGGCCTCCTCGGGGGTGGCGGCGAACTCCAGCCCCGCGTAGACGGGGGCGCAGGCGTCCAGGCCGAGGTCCTGGGCGGTGAGGCGGCGGCCCAGACGCCGGGTGAAGACCTCGGCGATCAGGGCGGGCGTGGTGCCCCTGGGCTGCTGACCGCGCAGCCACCGGGTGACGGATGTCTTGTCGTATCTCAGGTCGAGCCCGTGTTCGAGACCGAGCTGGTCCACGCGACGGGCGAGTCCCGCGTTGGAGAACCCCGCTTCTGCGATGAGCGCGGCGAGCTGTCGGTTGGGGGTGCGCTGCGCGGGTCGTTCCGTCATGGTGCGGTGCGGTCTCCTGCCTTCCGGTGTCGGTGCTGTGCCGGATTGCCTGTGAGCAGGCCTTTTGGCTTGCTGGACGGCGCGAATGTAGCGGAGAGTAAGCACCCCATCACACATTTTCGCGGACATTCATCCGATCGTGTGAGGATTGGCCCCGGGACTGACGCGTCCGGGCCGGACGTACAGTGGCTTGGGCGCGTTACGTGCCTGACACACCCGTTCGAGGGAGGCGCTTGCCGTGAGTGAGTTGCGGTTCGTCCGCATGGGGTTCGGTGACGAGGCCGTCGAGTACCAGGAGGCGTGGGACGAGCAGCGCCGGGTGCACGCGGCGCGCTTCGCCGACGAGATCCCCGACACCGTGCTGCTCCTGGAGCACCCCCCGGTGTACACGGCCGGACGGCGCACAGCGGACAACGAGCGCCCGCTCGACGGCACGCCGGTCATCGACGTGGACCGCGGCGGCAAGATCACCTGGCACGGCCCCGGCCAGCTGGTGGGATACCCCATCCAGAAGCTCCCGCGCCCGGTGGACGTCGTGGCGCACGTGCGCCGCCTCGAGGAGGCCCTGATCCGTGCCTGCGCGGAGTTCGGCCTGGAGACGAGCCGGGTCGAGGGCCGCAGCGGCGTGTGGATCCTGGGCGACCCGGTCGAGCAGCGCCCCGCGCTCGGCGGGCTGTCGCTGGACTTCGACCCCCGGCTGCACGACGAGGAGTTCGACCCGCGCATGAACGGCCCGGAGTACGCGCCGTCCAACGCGGGGCAGCGCCGGGAGGACCGCAAGATCGCCGCGATCGGCATCCGCGTGGCCAAGGGCGTCACCATGCACGGCTTCGCGCTCAACGTGAACCCGGACAACAAGTGGTTCGACCGGATCATCCCGTGCGGCATCCGTGACGCGGGCGTCGCCTCGCTGGCCGGCGAGCTCGGCCGGGACGTGACGATCGATGAGGTCCTGCCCGTCGTGGAGCGCCATCTGCGGGAGGTCCTGGAGAACGCGGACCTGAAGCCCCGCGAGATCGAGAAGACGCCTGCGGCATAAAACGGCCCGTGGCGGAGCTGGAGGGGTAGCCACCCGCACAGGCATTCAAATCAGCGGGCGTACCCTTGAGGACGCCGAAGAATCAATCGCTAGGGAGCCGGTCGTGTCCGCAGTCGCACCCGACGGACGCAAGATGCTGCGCCTGGAGGTCCGCAACAGCCAGACCCCCATCGAGCGCAAGCCCGAGTGGATCAAGACCCGGGCGAAAATGGGTCCCGAGTACACCGCGATGCAGAAGCTCGTGAAGAGCGAGGGCCTGCACACGGTCTGCCAGGAAGCCGGCTGCCCCAACATCTACGAGTGCTGGGAGGATCGCGAGGCCACCTTCCTCATCGGTGGCGACCAGTGCACCCGGCGCTGCGACTTCTGCCAGATCGACACCGGCAAGCCCGAGGCGCTCGACCGTGACGAGCCCCGCCGCGTCGGCGAGTCCGTCGTCACGATGGACCTGAACTACGCCACGATCACCGGCGTCGCCCGCGACGACCTGGAGGACGGCGGCGCCTGGCTGTACGCCGAGACCGTGCGCCAGATCCACCAGCAGACCGCGGGCCGCGAGGCCGGCCGCACCAAGGTCGAGCTGCTGGCCCCCGACTTCAACGCGGTCCCCGAGCAGCTGGAGGAGGTCTTCTCCTCCCGGCCCGAGGTCTTCGCGCACAACGTCGAGACGGTCCCGCGGATCTTCAAGCGCATCCGCCCCGGCTTCCGCTACGAGCGCTCGCTGAAGGTCATCACCGAGGCGCGCGACTACGGCCTGGTGACCAAGTCGAACCTCATCCTCGGCATGGGCGAGACCCGCGAGGAGATCAGCGAGGCGCTGAAGCAGCTGCACGACGCGGGCTGCGAGCTGGTCACCATCACGCAGTACCTGCGGCCCTCCGTGCGCCACCACCCGGTGGAGCGCTGGGTGAAGCCCCACGAGTTCGTGGAGCTGAAGGACGAGGCCGAGCAGATCGGCTTCTCCGGTGTGATGTCCGGACCGCTGGTGCGTTCCTCGTACCGCGCCGGGCGGCTCTACCAGATGGCCATGGAGCAGCGTCATTCCGCCGCTCCGCGGCAGGGCGACGGCCACATCGCGGCGCAGGCCGTCTGACGGGTCGCCGTCTGACGGAACGTCACCACCCCTGCCCCGCGCGGGGCGAGACAAGCGTGTGAATTCACGCACAAAAGGCTACTCGCCGGTAGTGACCGATTTGACGCGGTCCTGACCGTCCTCGCAGATGAGGGCACATGTCAGGACCGCGTCGGCATTCCACCACTCCCCGCCAGGGCTTCATGGGTGTTTGACCAACCGGTCACGCCCTGGTAACACCAATCAGTGACGCTGAACTCACAGCACGTACACCCGTCACCCGAGGGGGGACCTCACCCATGCAGGCCGCGCCGCCCGTCCGCGCCACCGCGATTCCGTCCTTCACGACCGCACTGCGCGCCGTCGAGTCGCTGCTGATGAGCAGCGGTCAGCGCACCGCCCGCCGCAACGCCTGGACCTCCGTGCTGGAGGACCGCCGTCGCGCCAAGGACCGGGTCGAGACGCAGCGCGTCATCGAGCAGTCCCTGTCCGTCCGCCCCTGACCCGAGACCCTTCCCCGGCCCTCCCCCAGGGTCCCCGCGGGCACTGCCGTCGTCGGCGCTTGTGGGGCCACGTAGACTTCGTGGCATGGCGAGGAAGGAACCTGCAGCGGACGCTGCGAACCCCGGGCGACTGAAGCAGATCGCTCTGACCTACAAGATGACCCGCAAGGCCGACAAGAAGATCGGTCTTGTACTCGCGGCAGTCGGAATCGTCACCTTCGGTGTCTTCCTCGCGATCGGTTTCTTGATCGGTCACCCCATCTATCTCGGCATCCTGGGCCTCCTGCTCGCCTTCCTCGCGTCGGCGATCGTATTCGGGCGCCGGGCCGAGCGGGCCGCCTTCGGGCAGATGGAGGGACAGCCCGGCGCCGCGGCGGCGGTGCTCGACAACATCGGCCGGGGCTGGACGACGACCCCTGCGGTGGCGATGAACCGCAACCAGGACGTGGTGCACCGCGCGGTCGGCAAGGCCGGCATCGTGCTGGTCGCCGAGGGCAACCCGAACCGGGTGAAGACCCTGCTGGCCGCCGAGAAGCGGAAGATGAACCGCATCGTCGCGGACGTCCCGGTGCACGACCTGGTCGTGGGCACGGGCGAGGGCCAGGTCGAGCTGAAGAAGCTGCGGACGACCATGCTCAAGCTCCCGCGCGTACTGACCGGCCCGCAGGTCACGGCCACCAACGACCGGCTGCGCGCCCTCGGTGACCTGATGAGCAACATGCCGCTGCCGAAGGGGCCGATGCCGAAGGGCATGCGGCTGCCGAAGGGCGGGCCGAAGGCTCGCTGACACCCGCACACGACAGGAACGAGGGGCGCCCGGATCACACCGGGCGCCCCTCGTTCCTGTCGGTCTCGTTCATGCCGGTCTCGTCATGTCGGCCGGTTCACGCGTCGCGTCAGAGGCGGACCTCGACGGTGCCCGCGAGCCGGTCGTGCAGACCTCGGCCGTCGCGGTCCCAGATCAGCGCGGGGATCGCGAGGAACAGCAGGACCGTGCGCAGCGCGGCGCGCCACGGGCTGACCCGGCCGGTGTCCAGGGCGAGCACCCGCAGGCCGAACAGGCGCTTGCCTGGCGTGAAGCCGACGGTACCTACCGTGAGGACCATCAGGGCGAACATGATGAGCGGCGCCCAGATCTGCGCCGCCTCGTTGTAGCTCTGGGTGATGAGGCCGTATGCGATCAGGAGACACAGGCCCCAGTCGACGGCGAGGGCACCGATCCGGCGGCCCGGGCGGGCGATCGAGCCGGGTCCCTCCTCGGGCAGGCCGAGCTGCTCGCCCCGGTATCCGAAGTCGACACCGGCCTCTTCCGCGGCCGCGCGGGGCCCGGAGAGCCACGATCCGAGTGCTTGCCTGTTGTCCACCCGTCCACGGTACTGCGCCCCTGAATGACCAGGGCACGGAGGGGTGTGTCCGGGCTACGGTGGAGGGTGAGCCGGTTAACTTGTGCGAAACAAACGAGTCACGCCCGAGAAACCACCCGTCCCTAGGGTCGAGGTCAGCGTGTGCCACCCGCACTGGCCGCACGAACGAACTACCACCCCGGCGGGACGGTCGGGAGTAGGAGGAGCTGGATGTTCCAGAACGCCGACGAGGCCAAGAAGTTCATCGCGGACGAGGACGTCAAGTTCATCGACGTCCGCTTCTGCGACCTGCCGGGCGTGATGCAGCACTTCACGATCCCCGCATCGGCCTTCGACCCGGCCGAGGAGCTGGCCTTCGACGGCTCCTCGATCCGCGGCTTCCAGGCCATCCACGAGTCCGACATGGCGCTGCGCGCGGACCTGTCGACCGCCCGGGTCGACCCGTTCCGCCGCGACAAGACGGTCAACATCAACTTCTTCATCCACGACCCGATCACGGGTGAGCAGTACTCCCGTGACCCGCGCAACGTGGCGAAGAAGGCCGAGGCCTACCTCGCGTCGACCGGCATCGCCGACACGGCGTACTTCGGTCCCGAGGCCGAGTTCTACGTCTTCGACTCCGTCCGCTTCGCGACCAGCGCGAACGAGTCCTTCTACCACATCGACTCCGAGGCCGGCGCCTGGAACACCGGCGCCCTCGAGAACAACCGTGGTTACAAGGTCCGCTACAAGGGCGGCTACTTCCCGGTCCCGCCGGTCGACCACTTCGCCGACCTGCGCGCCCAGATCTCCCTGGAGCTGGACCGGGCCGGCCTGCAGGTCGAGCGCCAGCACCACGAGGTGGGCACCGCCGGCCAGGCTGAGATCAACTACAAGTTCAACACTCTGCTCGCCGCGGCCGACGACCTGCAGCTCTTCAAGTACATCGTGAAGAACGTGGCCTGGCAGAACGGCAAGACCGCGACCTTCATGCCGAAGCCGATCTTCGGTGACAACGGCTCGGGCATGCACGTCCACCAGTCGCTGTGGACCGGCGGCCAGCCGCTCTTCTACGACGAGGCCGGTTACGCCGGCCTGTCGGACACCGCCCGTTACTACATCGGCGGCATCCTCAAGCACGCTCCGTCACTGCTGGCGTTCACCAACCCGACGGTGAACTCCTACCACCGCCTGGTGCCGGGCTTCGAGGCGCCGGTGAACCTGGTGTACTCGCAGCGCAACCGCTCCGCCGCGATGCGTATCCCGATCACGGGCTCGAACCCGAAGGCCAAGCGCGTCGAGTTCCGCGCGCCCGACGCCTCCGGCAACCCGTACCTGGCCTTCTCGGCGCTGCTGCTGGCGGGCCTGGACGGCATCAAGAACAAGATCGAGCCGGCCGAGCCGATCGACAAGGACCTGTACGAGCTCGCTCCCGAGGAGCACGCGAACGTCGCGCAGGTCCCGACCTCCCTCGGCGCGGTCCTGGACCGCCTGGAGGCCGACCACGAGTTCCTGCTCCAGGGTGACGTCTTCACCCCGGACCTGATCGAGACGTGGATCGACTTCAAGCGCGCCAACGAGATCGCGCCGCTGCAGCTGCGTCCGCACCCGCACGAGTTCGAGCTGTACTTCGACGTGTGATCGACGCCTGACCGAGGCATCACCTCCGCGCCCCCGCTGTCGCTTCCGACGGCGGGGGCGCGGGCGTTTGTTCTATTCTGGGGGGCAAGGACCACACGGGGGTGGAGTGGGAATGCCCGAGCACGAACAGGACGACCAGGAGCGCGAGTTCGACCTCAGATGGGCGGACGGGGCCGAGCACAAGGAGCCCTCGGCCCGGGCCCGTATGCTCGCCGCGCGCTGGAAGCACGATCCGCCCGGGCCCGTGCCGTTCCGCGCCGACCCGGAGCACGTCGGTTCCCGCCGCCGCTCCCCGTGGATCTCGACGGCCCTGGTGCTGGGCTGCGTGGCGGCGGTGATCGTGCTGCTGGGGTACATCAACTTCAGGGCGCCGTACTAGGTCGGGCCCTCGGCGCGGGGCGCGGCGCGGCCCTCGGGGCCACTGCTAGCGTCCGCCCCCGTGGACGACAGCGTGTACGTGGGCAACGCCGGTGCGGATGCCGCTCTGGACCGGGGGTGGATCCTCGGGCATTTCAAGGACGCCGGGGATCCGCGGCACAGCGAGGCCGTGGAGATCAAATGGGGGGTGCATCCCCCGGGGGACGAGCGGGCCGAGTGGGTGCGCGGCGAGGAGCGCACCGCGCTGCTGGTGCTCGTCAGGGGGCATTTCCGGGTCGAGCTGCCCGGGCGCAGCGTGCTGCTGGAGCGGCAGGGCGACTACGTCGTGTGGGGGCGCGGGGTCGATCACTCGTGGGTCGCGGAGGAGGAGTCGGTCGTGCTGACGGTGCGGTGGCCGTCCGTGCCCGGCTATGTGGTGACCCCGCCGGGCTGACCCTTTGCCCGGCCTGGGCCCGATCGCGACCCGTTCATGGGGAGTGCCGGGTGCACACTGGCTGTGGGACGAGTGCGTGACTGCGGGGTGATGCAGATGCACAGCCGCTTCCGGAGCGACCGGCGGTTGACCACCCGTATGGGGATCACGCTGTTCCTGCTCGGGTTGTTGTACGTGGCGTTCGTCGCCGCGTTGATCGTGCTGCTGAAGTCGTGGGTGCTGGTCGTGGTGATCGCGGCGGCCCTGCTCGGCGCGCAGTACTGGTTCTCCGACCGGATCGCGCTGTACGCCATGCGCGGGCGGGTCGTGGAGCGGGAGGAGTATCCCGAGCTGCACGCGGTGGTCGACCGGTTGTGCGCCCTGGCCGACATGCCGAAGCCGGTGGTGGCGGTGTCCGGTATGGACATGCCGAACGCGTTCGCGACCGGGCGGAACCCCGACCACGCGGTGGTCTGTGTGACGACCGGGCTGCTGCGGCGGCTGGAGCCGGCCGAGCTGGAGGGCGTGCTCGCGCACGAGCTGTCGCATGTGGCGCACAAGGACGTCGCCGTGATCACCGTCGCGTCGTTCCTCGGGGTGATCGCGGGGCTGATCGTGCGGTTCGCGTTCTACTCGCAGCTGTTCGGCGGGGGCCGCAGGGACCAGAACACGGCTGCCGTCTTCGCCGCGGTGATGGGTGTGGCGGCGGCCGTCTACGCGATCAGCTTCCTGCTGATCCGGGCCCTGTCCCGGTACCGGGAACTGGCCGCCGACCGGGCGGCCGCGCAGCTCACCGGCCGTCCCTCGGCGCTGGCCTCAGCGCTCACCAAGGTCTCCGGCGACATCGCCCGTATCCCGACCAAGGACCTGCGCACGGCCCAGGCCTTCAACGCCTTCTACTTCACGCCCGCGCTGGGCCGCGAGCCCGGCATCGCCCGCCTCTTCTCGACCCACCCGAGCCTGGAGCAGCGGCTGGACCAGCTGGGCCGGATCTCCGCCGAACTGGGCGAGGCGGCGGCACCCGGAGGGGCGTGATCGGCGCATGGGGCTGCTGGACATCCTGCTCGGCCGGACGAAACCGGTCGTGGCGGATCTCGACCGGCTCTTCGCGCTGCCCTCGGCGGCCGTGACCCTGGAGGCCGCCGCGGGCTTCACCCCGACCGGGCAGGGCGCGGTGTGCTTCGCCACGGTGGAGGGCGCGGCCTTCGAGCAGTCCCACCGCGAGGTGCAGGCCCTGCTGGACGCCGACACCGACCGCGACGGCCCACCGGTGGAGCTGCGCCAGGACGACTACGGCTACTCCTGGCTGATCTCCCGCCGTGCCCCCGACCAGCTCTCGGCGCTCGTGAACGACCTGCACGCCGTCAACAGCCAGATGGAGGTCAACGGGTTCGGCCCCCAACTGCTCTGCTCCCTGGCCGGGTTCGAGGACCCATCCGGCCGGCGGCTCGCGCTGGTCTACCTCTACAAGCGCGGCACGTTCTACCCGTTCGCGCCCCTGCCGGACGGGACGCAGCGGCGTGACAACGCACTCGAACTCCAGGTGCGGGCCGCACTCTCGGGCGACCTGCGCATCGAGCAGGACCTGAGCCGCTGGTTCCCGGTGTGGGGCGCGCCCGGGCTGTGAACGCCCCTCCGGGCACCGGTGCCGCGTGAGTGAATGGCCGTATGAGTACACCGATTCCCTTCACCCACGTCATCGACGGCGAGCGGCTCAGCGGGCTGTCCGCCGGCGGGGGCGAACAGGGCCGGGCGACGGTCGTGCTGCTGCACGGCGCGGGCAACGGCAGCAAGGAGCGACTCGTGCCGCTGCTGGCGGAGTTCGCGACCCACGGCTGCCACGCCCTCGCCTTCGACTTCTCGGGGCACGGGGAGAGCACGGGCCTGCTGCGGGAGCTGAGCCTGCGGCGCCGCTTCGAGCAGGCCGTCTCCGTCATCGACGCCCGCGCGTGCGTGGACGGGCCGCTGGTCCTGGTCGGGTTCAGCATGAGCGGCCAGACGGTGGCGGATCTCGTACGGCACTACGGGGAGCGGGTGGCGGCCCTCGGGCTGTGCGCGCCGGCGGTGTACGCGGGCGAGGCGTGGGACGTGCCGTTCGGTTCGGGCGACGGGCGGTTCAGCGAGATCATCCGCAGGCCCGGGAGCTGGCGTGCGGCTCCCGCGCTCGACGTCCTGCGGGCGTACGAGGGCCGGGCAGTGCTCGCGGTGCCGGACACGGACGAGGTCATCCCGCCCGCCGTGACGGAGGCCCTCTCCGAGGCGCTGGCCCGGCGCGCCCAGTTCACCCACCGGGAACTCCCGGGCGCCGGGCACCGGTTGGGCCCGTGGTTCCGCGATCACCCCGACGACCGGCGGGAGTTCGTCACCGCTGTGCTGACCGGGCTCGGCGAGCAGGGCTGGTCGGCGACCCGCGCGTGGGTGGCCAAGCAGCTCCCTCAGGGCCGTACGGTCGCCACGTCGTCCTTCCTGACCGGGGGCTGGAGCGCCCAGATGCGGCGGCTCGTCCTCGACGACGGCACCGAGCTGGCGCTGCGGACGTTCGTGAAACCCTTCTTCCGACGGCACGGGCCCGGGCTGCTGGCCCGCGAGGCGGAGATGCTCACGCTGCTGGCGGAGCAGGAGGGCGTGCCGGCCGCCGAGCTGATCGGCGTGGACGCGACCGGGGAGCACTGCGACCACCCGTCCCTGCTGATGTCCGTGCTGCCGGGGCGGGTCCGGGTCGACGAGGAGGACCTCGACGCGCGGGTCGACCTGCTGGCGGCCCAGCTGGCCCGGATCCACCGGGTCGTGCCCCGGGAGCGTCCGCGTGCCTATCAGGCGTGGACGTCGCCGGGGGCGGTTCCCCCGGGGTGGGAGCGGGCCGTGGACGTCATCCGCCGCGATCCCCCGCCGTACGACGGCTGCTTCCTGCACCGGGACTTCCACCCCGGGAACGTCCTGTTCACGGGTTCGGGGGCCGAGCTGCGGATCAGCGGCGTCGTCGACTGGGTGGAGACCTCGTGGGGGCCCGCCGACCTGGACGTCGCACACTGCTCGACGGCACTCGCGCTGCTGCACGGCCCGGAGAGCGGCCTCGGTTTCCGGGAGCGGTACGAGGCGCTGGGCGGGCAGCGCCTGGCCGACGGCCCCGAGCATCTGTACTGGCGGCTGCTCGACGCCCTGGCCTACGTCCCCGACGCGGCGAAGCTGGCGGGGCCGTGGCGGGAACTGGGCCGGACCGATCTGACGCCGGAGGTGCTGGGCGGGCGGCTGAAGGCGTATGTGACGGGGCTGCTGGAGCGGTACGGGTGAGGCGTCCTGCGGGGTGATTGTCAGTGGCGTCCGCGATGATGCAAGCGGGTCGGAGGGATGCGAGGAGCGGAGGCCGTCATGGGTGTGCGGCGCTGCATCGGCGTGGCGGAGCGGCGGGCCCGGCTCGCGCTGCGCCAGCGGCTCGCGGGGCAGGCTCGGGCGGGGACGCCCGAGGAGGTCGCCGATGCGCTGGTCGCGCTGCACGGCACGGACCCCGCGACGGTGTACCTGGCCGTGGGCGCCCGGCTCGCCGACCCCGCCGGGACCGTCGAGGAGACGGGGCGGGCCCTGTACGAGGACCGTTCCCTGGTGCGGATGCACGGCATGCGGCACACGGTGTTCGTGTTCCCCACCGCGCTGACCGCCGTCGTGCACGCCTCGACGGGGCTGGCCGTCGCCGCCCGGGAGAGGTCGTCGCTGCTCAAGCACATGGTGACGGCCGGAGCGCCGGACGCGGCCTGGCTGAAGGAGGTCGAGGAGTCGACGCTGGCGGCGCTCGCCCGGCGCGGGCAGGCGACCGCGGCCGAACTCGCCCAGGACGAACCGCGGTTGCGGGAGCAGTTCGTGTACGCGCCCGGGAAGAGCTACGAGGGGACGCACACGGTCTCGACCCGGCTGCTGAGGGTCCTGGGCGTCGAGGGGAAGGTCGTGCGCGGCCGGCCGCTCGGCTCCTGGACGTCCAGCCGGTTCCGCTGGGCCCTGGCGCCCGAGCATGCGGAGCTGGACACGGCGCAGGCGCAGGCGGAGCTGCTGAGACGGTGGCTCACCGCGTGCGGCCCGGCGACCGAGGCCGACCTGAAGTGGTGGACGGGGTGGCGTGTGACGGAGGTCCGCAGGGCCCTGGCCGCGATCGGGGCGGAGCAGGTGTCGCTGGACGAGGGCACGGGATACGTGGCCGAGGGCCACGCGGGCCCGGCGCCCACGCCCGACGAGCCCTGGGCCGCGCTGCTGCCCGCCCTCGATCCGACGGCGATGGGCTGGCAGCAGCGCGACTGGTATCTCGCCCCCGGGCTGCGGCCCCGGTTGTTCGACGGCAGTGGCAACGTCGGGCCGACGGTGTGGTGGAACGGACGGGTGATCGGCGGCTGGGGCCGGCGGCCCGACGGGGAGATCGTCTGGCGGATCCTCGACGAGGAGGGCATCGGCCACGAGGCCCGCGCGGCGATCGGCTCGGAGGCGGAGCGGCTCGCCGGCTGGCTGGGCACGACGGCCATCACGCCGCGCTTCCGCACACCACTGGAGAAGGAGCTCTCGGCGGGCTGACGGCGGGGACTCCGGCCGGCTGAGAACGGGGGCTTCGGCGCGCTGAGGACGGGGCCCCGGCGGACACATCCGCTAGCCCGTCCTCCCCCGGTCCGTGATGTACACCCCCGCCCGCGCCGCCGTCACCGCGGCCTCGGCGGCGCGGGCGGCCGCGGTCTCGTCGAGCCGGTCCCCGCTGATCAGCAGGTGGTAGTAGAGCGGGGCGGAGACCGCGCGCACCACCTCGTGGGCGTCGGTGCCCCGGGGCACCTCGCCCCGGTCGACGGCCTGCCGGACGCAGGGTGCCCATTCCCGCACGCGGATGTCGTAGAAGCGGTGCAGTGCGGCGGCCGTTCTCGCGTCGCCGGTCGCGGCGGCGATCAGGGCCTTGAACAGCGGCCCCTGCCGGGGGTCCGTGAGCGTGCGCTGGACGAGGAGGGCGTTGGCCGTCAGGTCTCCGAGCAGCGAGCCGGTCTCGGTGCGCGGCGCGGACTGCTCGGCCATGTCCTGGAGGAGGTCGGCCACCAGTGCGGCCACCGTTCCCCAGCGGCGGTAGACGGTCGTCTTGCCCACGTCGGCGCGGCGGGCGATGTCGGCCAGGTCGAGGCCGCTGAAGCCCTGCTCGGTCAGGGCGTCCTCGGCCGCGCGCAGCACCGCCTCCCGCACCCGTGCCGTGCGTCCCCCGGGCCGTACGGTCCCCGGCTCACCACCGTCAGCCATAACGGCACTCCTGTTCCATTAGCGACCTCACCCTGCTACTTTAATGACTGCTAACGGAACCGCAGACCCGTTAACGAATGGGTCGCTGCCGAGAGGGGTCCGCAATGGAATACAGGCGATTGGGCGCGTCCGGGCTCATGGTCCCGGCGCTGAGCTTCGGAGCAGGCACCTTCGGCGGGCGGGGTCCCCTCTTCGGCGCCTGGGGCACCACCGACGCGCAGGAGGCACGCCGCCTGGTGGACATCTGCCTGGACGCCGGGATCACGATGTTCGACACCGCCGACGTCTACTCCGGCGGCGCCTCCGAGGAGGTGCTCGGCCAGGCGGTCAAGGGGCGCCGCGACCAGGTCATCCTCTCCACCAAGACGAGTCTGCCGATGGGCGACGGACCGGCCGACGCGGGCTCCTCCCGTTCCCGGCTGATCCGCGCCTGCGAGGACGCCCTGCGCCGGCTCGGCACGGATCACCTCGATCTCTTCCAGCTCCACGCCTTCGACGCCGGGACTCCGGTCGAGGAGGTGCTTGCCGCGCTCGACTCGCTGGTCCAGGCGGGCAAGGTCCGCTACACCGGCGTCTCCAACTTCTCCGGCTGGCAGGTGATGAAGTCCCTCGCCGCCGCCGAGCGGCACGGCCGACCGCGCTATGTGGCCCACCAGGTGTACTACTCACTGATCGGCCGCGACTACGAGTGGGAGCTGATGCCGCTCGCCCTCGACCAGGGCCTCGGCGCGATCGTCTGGAGCCCGCTCGGCTGGGGGCGCCTGACCGGCAAGGTCCGCCGCGGCACCCCGCTCCCGCCCGACAGCCGGTTGCACCGCACCGCCGACTACGGCCCGCCCGTCTCCGACGAGCACCTCTACGACGTCGTGGACGCACTGGACGAGATCGCGGAGGAGACGGGCAAGGCGGTACCGCAGATCGCCCTGAACTGGCTGCTCCAGCGGCCGACGGTGTCGTCCGTCCTCATCGGCGCCCGGGACGAGCGGCAACTGCGCCAGAACCTCGGCGCCGTCGGCTGGAGCCTCACCCCCGAGCAGGTGGCGAGGCTCGACGCGGCGAGCCACCGCCCGGCCCCGTACCCCTACTTCCCCTACGAGCGCCAGGAGGGCTTCGCCCGCCTCAACCCGCCGGTGCTCACGGCGCCCGGCCGGGCGGCATGAACGAGCGCCGGGCACCCCACGGTTCGGGGCGACCGGCGCTCGGAGCGGAACAGATCAGCGCGCGTACCGCATGAACGCCCGCACCATGTGGCACGTCGTGTCCGACGGCGGGTGCACGCCGATCATTTCGGCCGTGTCGCGGATCGTCTCGTTGCGGGCCTGGTTCGGCATGTAGACGCCCGAGTCGAGCAGGGCGATGGCGAGGCGCATCGCCTTGAGGCGGCGGTTGTGCGTCACGTACCACTGACGCGGCCGGCCCGGCGGCAGCGGCCGCTTCTGGACGGGCACATAGGGCAGGTCGAGCAGGACGGGACGCTTCGCGGTGGACTGGGTGGGCAACGGCTTCGACTTCATGGCGGCAGCGGGCACAGGCATCCTCCTGTCGCGGTCGGGCGGCTCACCGAAGACGTCGGCATCCCCGGCGCCACCCTCGAACACTGCTTACAGTTTACCGCCCGGCACTGACAACCGGGAGACCGCGAAGCCCGGCAAAGGCCCAGGTGAGCAAGGGATTTGGCGGCATGTCACGGCAGGTCGGCGAGGTACCCGTGGGGCGCCAGAAAATCGAACAAGCGGGTCGGCGCGTACCGTGTGCGCATGGAGATCTGGATCAACCCCGCGTGCTCGAAGTGCCGCAGCGCCCTGACGCTGCTCGACGCCGAGAGCGCCGACTACACCGTCCGCCGCTACCTGGAGGACGTACCGAGCGAGGACGAGATCCGAGGCGTGCTCGAGCGTCTCGGTCTCGAGCCCTGGGACATCACCCGCACCCAGGAGGCCGAGGCCAAGGAGCTCGGGCTCAAGGAGTGGCCGCGGGACGCCGGTTCGCGCGATCGCTGGATCACGGCGCTCGCCGGGCACCCCAAGCTGATCCAGCGCCCGATCATCACCGCGGACGACGGCACGGCGGTGGTCGGCCGTACCGACGAGGCCGTGCGGGACGCCCTGTCGCGCTGACCACGACGCCGACCCGCCGGCGCGTTGACCGGCCAACAACCGGCGTGTGGCGCAGGTCACTTGAGTGACTCCTGTAACCGCTGAGTAACTTCGTTCGGTATCTCGTACATAGCGGCGTACGCTCCCCTACCTCTTCAGGAGGCGCGGATGTCGCGCAGGAGAACTCTCGGCACGAAGAAGAAGATCGCGCTGCTGGTCAGCGCGGCGACGGTGGCGGGAGGCGGGGCCTTCGTCATGGCGAGCACGTCGAACGCAGCGCCGCCGGCCCCCAAGTCGGCGTCGGAATCGACGGTCTGCCTGGGCCTCGCCACCGCCCTCGGCAACAACCAGAAGTTCATCGCGGACCAGAAGGCCAACCCGGACGCGCAGTCCGAGGCGCGGATCGCCAACCGCGAAGCGGTCGTCGCGGAGATCAAGCGGAAGCAGGAGGCGTCGGGGTGCGCCGTCGGGGAGTCGGCTCAGGACTCCCAGACCGCGCAGCCCTCGCAGCCCGCCCAGTCGGCAGAGCCGCCCGCGGCGTCGGCCCAGCCGTCGCAGCCCGCCGCGTCCGCCCCCGCGGACAACGGCGGCGGTGCCGCCGCCTCCGGGCAGCAGGTGTGCAACGGCTCCACGGTCACGCTCTCCGGCGAGGGCGGTGCGCCCGCCGCGTCCAGCAACCAGTTCCCGGCCGGCACGAAGCTGAAGGTCACCAACCTGGACAACAACAAGTCCACGACGGTGGAGGTCACTTCGGTCTCCGGCAGCTGTGCGCTGCTCAACAACGCGGCCTTCGAGCAGGTCCGTGAGCCCGGCAAGTTCCTGATCCGCCGGGCCCTGATCGAGAAGGTGGGGTGAGGCGTTACGACCGAATGAACGCATGAGGCGGCGGCCACCCCCTCGGCCGCCTCCCCTCGTACGTGTCACCGGTCCTGCCGCCCCCGGCCAGGGGCGGCAGGACCGGCGCGTCCGGGCCGAGCGGCGCCGGTCACCGGCTTTTACGGAGGGGAGCCGGTGAACGCCGCCGTCCCGCGGCGAAAACGCCTGCCAGGCGTGAAGTACCGCACAGTGTCACCAGGTAACACGGGGTTCACATTCGAGCAATGGCCGGGAAATCGCCTGTTGACAGGCTGCCGGGCAGTTGACGCGGCGCCTCGGTGCCGCAGCGCCGCAGCACCCGCGACACGCGCCCAGACACACCCCGAAGGATGTGGCCCCGTGACCTTCAAGGCTGAGTACATCTGGATCGACGGCACCGAGCCGACGGCCAAACTGCGCTCCAAGACCAAGATCCTCTCGGGTGAGCCCGCCGGTCTCGACGCGCTGCCGATCTGGGGCTTCGACGGGTCTTCCACCAACCAGGCCGAGGGGCACGCCTCGGACTGCGTCCTCAAGCCGGTCTTCACCTGCCCGGACCCGATCCGCGGCGGCGACGACATCCTGGTGCTGTGCGAGGTCCTGAACATCGACCTCACCCCGCACGCCAGCAACACCCGCGCGGCGCTGGCCGAGGTGGAGGAGAAGTTCGCGGCGCAGGAGCCGATCTTCGGCATCGAGCAGGAGTACACGTTCTTCAAGGACGGCTACCCGCTCGGCTTCCCCAAGGGCGGCTTCCCGGCCCCGCAGGGCGGCTACTACTGCGGCGTCGGCGCGGACGAGATCTTCGGCCGTGACGTCGTCGAGGCCCACCTCGACAACTGCCTGAAGGCGGGTCTGGGCCTGTCCGGCATCAACGCCGAGGTCATGCCCGGCCAGTGGGAGTTCCAGGTCGGCCCGCTGGCCCCGCTGGAGGTCTCCGACCAGCTGTGGGTGGCCCGCTGGCTGCTCTACCGCACCGCCGAGGACTTCGACGTCGCCGCCACCCTCGACCCCAAGCCGGTCAAGGGCGACTGGAACGGCGCCGGTGCGCACACCAACTTCTCCACCAAGGCGATGCGCGAGGGCTACGACGCGATCATCACCGCCTGCGAGTCGCTCGGCGAGGGCTCCAAGCCGCTCGACCACGTCAAGAACTACGGCGCCGGCATCGACGACCGCCTGACCGGTCTGCACGAGACCGCCCCGTGGAACGAGTACTCCTACGGAGTCTCCAACCGCGGCGCCTCGGTCCGCATCCCCTGGCAGGTCGAGAAGGACGGCAAGGGCTACATCGAGGACCGCCGCCCGAACGCCAACGTCGACCCGTACGTGGTGACCCGCCTGCTCGTCGACACCTGCTGCTCGGCGCTGGAGAAGGCCGGCCAGGTCTGACCGGCGCACCACCCGGCTCCCGAGGGGGCGCTCACCGTTCGCGGTGGGCGCCCCCTCGCGTTGTCCATGGAGTCCATGGAGCACCCCCTCGCGTTGTCAGTGGGGCGTGCCATCGTGGGGGCATGGAGATCGACGGGGGCCTCGCGGTCAAGGTGCTGACGGAGAGCGGGCGGACGCACGCGCGGGTTTCGGCGGGTGAGCTGCGCGCGTTGGTGGAGCGGATCGGCGGTGCCGACGACCACTTCCTCGTGGTCCAGCGGATACCGGACCGGCCGAGGGTCTTCATCCAGACCGCGCGCGACGAGGACGGTGCGTACGACCTCCAGCACCGCACCGGGTCCGTCCCCCACATGTGGGTGGCCCGGGTGACCCACCCTGCCGTCGTCGCCGCGGTGATGGTGCGCTGGGCGCGCCAGGAGGACGGCTGGGACGCCGGAGTCGCCTGGGAGCGCGAGGAGTTCGGGCTGCCCGAGGAGCCGCCCGCGCTCGCCCCCGAGGTCGCCTCCCGGGCCGAGGGGCATGTCCGCGAGCTGCTCCGGGACGGCTACCTGGGCATCGACGCGGTGATCCGCGAGACGGTGTATCTGATGGAGGACGGCGAGGACTCCTCCCTCTTGTCCCCGGCGCAGGGCCGCGCGCTGGTCGAGCGGCTGTGGCTGGAGCGTGTCGACGCGCAGGAGGCGTGGACCGGGCCGACCGATCCGGACCGGCTGGAGCGGGCCTTCGCCGCCCTGGAGGACGCCGGCATCGTCGCCCGGGAGAACTTCACCTGCTGCCGGGGCTGCGGCATGACGGAGATCGGCGCGGAGGTGGACGACGAGTCGGCGGTGCGCGGCTTCGTCTTCTTCCACCGCCAGGGCACGCGCGCGGCGGCGGAGGGGCACGGCCTGTCGCTGTACTACGGCGGGTTCGACGGCTCCGAGCAGACCACCACGAGCGTCGGACACGAGGTCGTGGCGGCGCTGACGTCGGCCGGGCTGTCCACGGAGTGGCACGGCGACCCGGGCAAGGCCATCGACGTGACACCGCTGGAGTGGCGCAAGCGCCTGGTGGGATGAGGGCGAGCGGCCGGGCGGCGCTCCCGGCGTATGTCCAAGCAGTGAGAGGAGACTCCCGGCGGAGGACCGGCTCTGCTTCAATATGCACATGGCCGACTACCAGAAGCACACCGCGACGGGTCGTCATGACCTCGAGCCCTTCTGGCCGTCCCGCCAGGACCATGACTTCGACCGGGTGTGTTGCCGCGCGATGAACGCGCAGGCCCTCTAAAGCCATACACCCCGGCCTTCGGCCAGCGCGAACCGCGTACGTCCCTCGGCGAGCCCGACCACGAATCGCGGCCGTCGACCTCCCGACGAACCCCTCGCGCGAAAAGAGCTGACCTCTCATGGCGACCACTCGTTCCCTGTCCACCGCCGCCCCCCTCACCGCCCC